>JAOZLU010000343.1 GCA_029934695.1 Desulfobacterales bacterium
GGCCGATCAGGAATCCCAGCGGGCCGATCAGGAATCCCAGCGGGCCGATCAGGAAAAACAGCGGGCCGATCAGGAAAAACAGCGGGCCGATCAGGAAAAACAGCGGGCCGTTCAGGAAAAACAGCGGGCCGTGCAGGAAAAACAGCGGGCCGAGCAGGAAAAACAGCGGGCCGAGCAGGAAGAACAGCAGAAGAAAATTGTTCAGCAACAACTGCAAGAGGAACGTGAACAGAGGGAGAGACTGCTTGCACAGATGAAGGCTTTGGGTATCGTACCTGATGTATATAGCTGAACAAGCCGGCATTGACACTTGGTTCAGTTCAATGGGAAATCGTTTAAAATCAGTATATTGCTGAGGCAAACCGGGAATCCGGCAACTTTCCGTTTTTTCAGACAAATCCGGTTGGTTTTTCTGAAATATACCATTGAACTGAACCTGTGCCACGCTTTCAGGGGAGGCCTGAAATCAGGCCTGCTTCGCACTTTTTTAACCACAAAGGACACAAAGGGGGCACAAAGCTCAGACCCGGGGCAAAGCTCAGACCTGCACGTTCAGGCCGGATATGTCTGAGGGCAGGTGCGGGAGGCTCCCCTGAATCCGTTATAATCAGAAACATTCATTATCAGTCATCGGCAAACATTTCGGACGGGGTTGCAAACCCCGTCCGGCAACAATGTTACTGAATTATTCATTGATGAGGATGGTTTTTTTTAGCTGACTGCTGATTGGAGGACATAATGAAAAAGTCAATTGCTTTAATACTTGTTGCATTTATTGCAATGCCGTTTTTTACACAAGCCCAGACAGTTTCCAAGCAAGACAGAATAATTGGGAAATGGCTGACTGCCGATAAAAAAGGAAATATAGAAATTTATAAGAAAGGAGATAAATATTATGGGAAAATTGTTGGAGGAAATGATGAGGGAGCTGAAGAATTTGATGTTCACAATCCCGATCCTGCCAAACGAAAACAACGTCTGACAGGGATGAATATTTTAAAAAATTTCACCTTTGATGACGGTGAATGGAAAAATGGGACTGTTTATGATCCCGATAATGGCAAAACATACAGCTGTGTCATGGAACTGACAAATAACAACGCGTTGGAAATTACAGGTTATATCGGTATCACACTGTTTGGAAGAACAGAAGTATGGACAAGACTGGTAAAATAACCTCTCGGCTTTCCTTTCTCCCCCGTATAATCAGTCAAAATTTGACAATCACACATATCACAAACTGACATAGTCAGTATATCTGATTCGGCCCCTAAGGGTAAAGGAACTTATGATAACAGAGTTACATATTAAAAATTTCAAATCACACAGCCAAACCTCTCTTGATCTCTCCTGCCTGAATATCCTGAGCGGATTGAACGGCACGGGGAAATCGTCTGTTTTTCAGGCATTGCTGTTGTTACGCCAGTCCTATATGAAAAACAGACTTGATGAGGGAATTGACCTGAACAAACCCCTGTGTCGTATTGGGTCAGCAAGTGATGCCCTGTATCAGTATGCCAAAGATGATTTAATCGAATTTGGCGTAAAAACTGACCAGTATCCTCTTGTTTCCTGGCAATTTCAGGCAGACGTATTTGGATACTTCACCTTTCTCAATCTTGCCAATGAGGTTAAATGCCCGGATTTAGGCCGGACAAGTCTGTTCAATCTCAATTTTCAATATCTGAGCGCGGCTCGCCTGGCCCCCCGGGCGAATTATCCCAGAGATACTTATTCGGTTGAAAAAGAACGCCAAATCTCCTCAGAGCAGGGAAAATGCGAACTTGTCGCTCATTTTCTCCACCATTACGGAGAAAAGAAGAAAGTCAGATTTGAAAATCTGAATCATCCCCAAAGCCCGGTCTGACGATCTGCGATCCCAGATAAATGCATGGGCCGGTGAAATCACCCCCAACGTCAATGTCATCGTCAACGACAATGGAAAAAATTTTGAGATCAGCTACGAGTTTGTTTTGGAAGACGACCAATTTACTACCAATGAATTCGAGGCTGAAAATGTGGGATTTGGCATTTCATATTCGCTGCCGATTATCGTGGCGATCCTCGCTGCTGAAAAGGATGCCATCCTTCTGATTGAAAATCCTGAATCCCACCTGCACCCTCAGGGGCAGGCCAAACTTGCCGAACTGATGGCATTGGCCGCGCATAATGGTGTACAGATTTTCATAGAAACTCACAGCGACCACATCATTAATGGCACATTGGTTGCGGTTAAAAAGTATAAGACTGAGGGGAAGGGAATATCCCATGACAAAGTACGTATCTGGTATTTTGACCGTGATGAAACCTGCCATGCCACAAAGGCCGAGGAGGTTCCTGTATTGGAAGGGGGACGCATCATTCATCCGCCAAAGGGTTTCTTTGACCAGTTCAAAATGGATATTAAAACATTGATGGGGTTCTGAGCGTTATGAAGAAAATCAGATGTTTTGTCATGTTACCTGTGCCAAACCGGGAAGAAGCAATATTTGACAGCGACCTCCTATTGGATATTGCTGAAGATTTGAACAGCCTTCAAGAGTTTTTGCATAAATACAGTGAAATGGTCGAAATAGCGGAGTGTGAAAGAGGAGCCAGGGTTATTTATGATTCAGAGAACATTGAAGAATTTCAACAGGAGATGAATGCCTGGAATGACGAGTTCATATCTTTGCAACATGGTCTTTATGCACTTCTGAGTAATGCCGAGGATATTCGGGGGAAGCTCGGTCAAGAACCGTATGGCTATTTTCTTTGGAATTTTAATGCGGGGATTCAAATCAGCGGATCAATTTCCATTTTGGCGCAAATTGCCGAGGAAGTCTTGCAGGATGAAGCGGTAAAGGCTGAAAAGGGAAAAAAAATGGCAGAGCTTACCAAAAAGAGCCTATATGAAGATATGAAAATGAAAAGACAAGGAAAATTGGCAAGAATTGCTGAGGATGTTCTGCAAGATGGAAACAGGCATGTATTGGTGCATAACAGCAGCATTTGTAGGAAATTTCTCATTCCCAGACTCCGCCCCAGGCGGAGCCCGGGAATGAGTAAAGCTTGAGAATGAGTAAAACACTACGCAAGGCAGAGCCTTGGAGTGTGCGTTCCCAGGCGGAGCCTGGGAACGAGTTACCAGTGAACTTACTTCTTACTTTTCATTTTCAACTTACTCACACATCTCAAGCAACGCCGCAGCCCCCATCCCACCGCCAATACACATGGCTTCCACACCGTATTTCACGCCCCGCTCCTTCATATTCGCAAGAAGGGTGGCGCAGAGTTTGGCCCCGGTACACCCCAGAGGATGGCCCAGTGCAATGGCTCCGCCATGGATATTGACTTTATCCATATCAACTCCCAACTCTCTTGCACTGTACAATGCCTGGGAAGCAAAGGCTTCGTTGATTTCAAACAGATCAATATCCTTAATATCCATCCCGGCAAGTTTCAGAAGCTTGGGAATCGCATACCTCGGGCCCACGCCCATTTCATCCGGCTTGCAGCCTATGGTTGTGTAATATTTGAATTTTGCAATGGGTTTTACCCCCAGTTCCCTGACTTTCTCCTCGCTCATGATAATGGAAATTGCGGCCCCGTCTGTCATCTGGGAGGAATTTCCTGCGGTAACAGACCCGCCAGCCCTGAAAACCGGCCTCAGTTTTGCCAGCCCCTCAACTGTCGAGTCGGTGCGGATACCGTCATCCGCATCAATCAGGGAGGTTTCTTTTTTGTATGTGCCGTCTTTCTGCTGAACATGCTTTGTCGCAGGCGTGGGAACAATCTCAGTGAACAGTTTTTTCTCCCTTGCCTCGGCAGCCTTTTTGTGGGAATTACATGCAAATTCATCCTGCTCTTCCCTGGAAATGCCATACCGGGTCGCGACATTCTCCGCGGTGATTCCCATGGACGAATACATATCAGGATGTTTCTTTGTGTATTCCGGATGGGGCCTGACAATATTCCCGACCATGGGCACAAAAGTCATGGACTCAATGCCGCCGGCAATGGCAACATCAGACCAGCCCGCCATCACTCGCAATGCGGTCAGGGCAATGGCTTCCAGCCCGGACGAGCAGAACCGGTTCACAGTAGCCCCCGAAACCTCGGCAGGAAAACCTGCTATCTGCGTGACAATCCGCCCGATATTCAGCCCCTGTTCAGCCTCGGGAAATGCACACCCGATCATCACATCATCCACATCCTTTTTTTCAAGATTTTCAGTCTTCTCCATCGCCGCGGTCAGAACATAAGACAACAGATCCTCCGGCCTCGTATCTTTAAACGCCCCCTTGGCCCGCCTGCATCCGGGGGTTCTTACCGATGTTACAATATAAGCGTCTCTCATTATAATATCTCCTCTGTAAAATGGTGAATTATGAATGGTGAATTATGAATTCACCATTCACCATTAATTTCTGAGGGGTTTCCCCTTTTTCAGCAAGTGTTCAACCCTGGCATGCGTCTTTTCCTGTTTCCAGAAATCAAGGAATGCATCCCTTTCGAGTTTCAGGATAACCTCTTCATCAACTTCACTGCCATCCCGGACGTCGCCGCCGCCGATGACATACGCAATGCGTTTTGCAAGGAAGACGTCATATTCGCTCACAAATTTTCCCTGGAGCATATTGAAAAGCTCTGAGTTGATCATGCCCTGTGCGCTTTCGCCAAAAACTTTCAGCTTTCGTTTCGGAGGCGGAGCGTATCCCTCATCCGCCATCTTCAGCACCTCTTTTTTTGCCTCGCCGATCAGATGATCCCGGTTAAAGACAATCCTGTCTTTCGGGCCTAAGAATCCCAACGCCCTTGCATCTGCGGCAGATGTGGAAACTTTGGCCATTGCGATATTCATGAAGACAGGAATAAAAAATTTCCCGAGATCAATATCTGTCACAGATTCAGGTATTGTGCTGACAAACTTCTTCCACAGGTTCATGCATCCGCCGCCGGCAGGCAGCAGCCCGACACCGACTTCCACAAGACCCATGTAAAGCTCAGTATGAGCAACGATCCTGTCGGCTGCTCCGAGACACACCTCACATCCCCCGCCAAGGGTCATGCCATAAGGGGCCGCCACAATCGGAAAGTTTGAATATCTTGCCTTCAGGAGTCCTTCCTGGGCCATCTTCAGAAACGCGTCTATTTCCTTGAATTTCCCCATCTGTGCAAGGGTTCCCATATAAAAAAGGTCTCCCCCCGCGGAGAAGGCTCCCGGCATCCCCCCGGCCTGATTTCCGATCACAAGTCCTGCGCCGTTGGCATCCACATAATCAGTGCCCTCTGCCATGAACTCAACAATTTCTTTGTTGATGGCATTCATTTTAGTATGAAATTCGCAACAGAACACTCCGTCACCAATATCAACGAGAGATGCGGACCTGCAGGTTTTTACGACTTTGTCCGCGCCTCTGAGCACATTCAGGGAAATGACATTGTCACTGATTTCAATATCCTTGTAGGATTCAGATATAAAATCATAAAAGGATGTTTTTCCGTTTTCAGTTTTGTAAAAAGAGGTGTTTCCGGCTGCAAGCATTTTTCTGACTTTTTCAGGCACGTCAAATCCGTCATTCTCCATCTTCTCAACGGATTCCTTAACGCCGATGGCATCCCATGTTTCAAAGGGACCCATTTCAAAATTGTATCCCCATTTCATGGAATTGTCTATTTCAATCACGGTGTCGGAAATCTCAGGGATCCGGTTGGCAGCATAGACCAGACCGTTTGCAATGACTTTCCATACAAACTGGGCGCCTTTGTCCTCGCCATACACCACAGCCTTTATTTTTTCAGGCAGGGTTTTTGCTTTTTTTGCTTTGCCAAGGCAGGGAAAACCGGGCTTGTCATATTCGGCATATTCAAGGGTTTCAGGATTGATTGCCTTGCGAATCACCTTTTTTTTCGGTTTTTCCGTTTTGTAAAAACCACTTCCGGCTTTTTTCCCAAGGAGCCCGTTTTCAATCATTTTGTTGACAAATTCGGGGATGACAAAGCTTTCCCGCTGTTCATCATCAGGAATCAGATTGTATGTGTTTTTGGATACATGGGCCATGGTGTCCAGGCCCACAAGGTCACAGGTCTTGAACATGGCGGTTTTGGGCCGTCCCAGCACAGTGCCGAAAAGGGCATCTGCTTCAGGTATGGTAAGCCCGTCCTCAAGCATCGCCTGCATGGCCTTTACCATGCCCTGAACACCGATCCGGTTCCCTACGAAATTGGGCGTGTCTTTTGCCCAGACAATGCCTTTTCCAAGTTTCCGCTCTCCGTAATCTGCCATGAATTCAAGAATTTCCGGCAAAGTTTCTTCCCCCGGTATGATTTCAAGAAGCTTCATATATCTTACCGGATTGAAAAAATGGGTTCCCAGAAAATGCTGTCTGAATTCCTGGCTCAGACCTTGGGACATGCTTTCCAGGGGGATTCCCGATGTGTTCGTGGAAACAATGGCCGTGTCTTTCCGGACAGTCTCAAGCCGTTGCAGAAGTTCCTGCTTGATTTTCAGATTTTCAACAACCACTTCCACAATCCAGTCACAATCCCCAAGCTTGTCAAAATCATCTTCGAGATTGCCGATGGAGATGAGGTCCGTATCTTTTTTGCTCATCAGAAGCGAGGGTTTTGATTTCATCACCGCTTCGAGGCCGGCTTTCACAATTCTGTTTCTCGCTGCCGGGTCTTTTTTTTCCTCATCTTTCAAATCAAACGGGACAATGTCCAAAAGCAGTGTCTCCACGCCAACGCCGGCAAGGAGTGCGGCAATGCCGCCGCCCATGATGCCGGAGCCGATAACTGCCGCCTTTTTGATCCTTCTTTTCATGATAAATTACCTCCGTAAAAAAACTGTTCAATTCAAAGGCATCCTTTTCAAATACACTCCTGTATGGTTGCAGATATTAAGGATGCCCATTTCAGTTTGAATGCCTTTAATGAATGAATGCTCATTCATCTATCAGGGCGGTCTGTATGTGTCAAGAAAAAAATGCACTTATTGTCAAAATATTTCCCATAAAAATATATATTCTTTAAATTCACAAAGTTAAACCGAAGGCAGACTGGCAGGATATTTCCCAAAAGGCTTTGTCTGTCTCTTGAACAAAAATGAATGAGTATTCATTAGCAGCCAAAAAAAAGTGTCTGGTATTCCAGACACTCAGACACGCCAGTTTTTTCCCGAAAATTGGCATCCATATATATATAGCTCTTAATAAAAAAATTGTCCGGAAGGAGTGCAAAAATTGAGCGAGTGCAGCGAGCGGTTTTTTGCATGTCATGTTATTATCCCAATTATATATCATGGCATGTTGTGCAAAAAACCGCTTCGCTTAATTTTTGCACTCCGGACAATTTTTTTGCAAAAAACCGCTTCGCTTAATTTTTGCACTCCGGACAATTTTTTTGCAAAAAACCGCTTCGCTTAATTTTTGCACTCCGGACAATTTTTTTGCAAAAAACCGCTTCGCTCAATTTTTGC
>JAOZLU010000942.1 GCA_029934695.1 Desulfobacterales bacterium
GGTCGGGGATTGCTATACTCCTCCGCTCTTTTGAACTCTTGAATAAAAAAATAGGGAGTTTCAGCTTTTTGCATCCCACGAGAAACTACAAAATCGGTCTCACCCGCAAAGATAAATCTGTCTGTTTTATATACCAATTTTTCATTATAAAAACTCCTCACGCCATCTTCAAGCATAAAAAAATCAACATCAGTAATCAGTGGGACAATAAAATTCACCTTCAAATCTTCTTCGTGATAATCAGAAATAAGCAGTTCATTCCTCTCTGTCAAATCGTTCAAAAACTTTATATTCTCTTCATCAAACTGATACTCAAAATCAAACCAATCTTTAAAAATCGCCCGGTCATATATCTTCTTAATATCCACCAACTTCTCTAAATCAGTATCCCTGATTTTACTAAAACTGAAAGTTGGAATTAAACTCTTCTCCTCAACATCCTCAAACCGACTGAGCCGCTTTCGTAACTCCTCATTCTCATGTAATAACCACTCCTCATTTGTCATGACTACCCCCTCTGAATTCTTTGAATTATAAAAAAAACAAGCTTAATCCTCTCATGCCAAATTGTCTCGTTCTTAACATTCACATTCTTTAAATTGCATTGCAGGCAGTTGAGTCACTTCTTTTTTTTATTTGTTGGACCAAGATCATAACTTCACCTCAATTTCTTTCTGCCGCAACCAGTTGTTATATGATTTCCGGTCAACAACCGACCAAAAGCCATCCTTGATGCAATCTATATATTTTGGCACAAACAAAAAAATCTTTGAACTGTATTTGATTTTTTCCATATTTGTGTCACAGACGGATGCATTCTCAAAGTGTCGGTGGAAAGCGATAAATCAGGATAACTTATTGAAATCATTGCTACAGACGTATAAATCCTGAAAAGATCAGTATCAATAATTTCAGTCAGTTATCATATTTACCGACATTTTGGGAATGCATCCATTTCAACCTCTGCGGTTTTTTTAAATTATAACTCCCGAAAACCACAGAGGACCACAGAGTTGCATATTTTTCAATCCGTTGTCTTCCTTGAAGTACGGAAGACGGCCGCCACAAACAAAACCGTACTCACCCCCGCGCCGACAGATGCCTCGGTAAAAGCGACATCCACCGCTCCCATGATGGACCAGAGCAGGCACATCATAAAACTGTATGCGCTAAAGAGGATGCTGGCCCCCAGCAGATCCTTGACGGTTATTGCCCCGATTCCGCAGATAATTACAAATGTAAGGATGAGCATATCAAGTTCCCATATCATAATACGCCCCCTTCCCCTCTTTGGTCCACGGTTCAAGGCCGGCCCTCACGCCTGCGTCAACAATGGCATGGGTGGCTGTGGGGCTTGTGATAAACACAAATACCACAATCAGGATAATTTTCATGCTGGTCAGTATGGCATCAACAGAGAACTCATGAAGCGAATACAGGGCCATGGCGATCATCGTCATCAGAAGCCCCATGGTGTCAAGCTTGCCTGCGGGATGCAGGCGTGAATAAAAATCCGGCATACGGATGATGCCGACAGCCCCGCCGAAAAAGAAAATCAGACCGCATATCAGAAGCGCGGTAACGATAAAATTGATCATTTTGTCTCCTGCTCGTCATACAAGCCTTTTCTTTTCTGAAAAAATCTTGATGCCGCAAGCACTGCGATAAAGTTCAGCATGGCATACGCAAGTGCAATGTCAACAAACATATCCACTCTCCTGTAAATCAGTCCGATCAGGATCAGTAGTGCCGTTGTTTTGCTTCCAATGGCATTCACCCCGATCAGACGGTCCAGAACCGTGGGGCCAAAGACCGCCCTGTACAAAGAAAGCAGCATGATAACAGCCAAAAATAAGGCGGAATATAGAAATACAGTATCCATTATTCAGGTTTCAGATTTTAGGTTTTAGGTTTCAAACATCCAACATCCAACATCCAACATCCAACATCCAACATC
>JAOZLU010000943.1 GCA_029934695.1 Desulfobacterales bacterium
TCCTTTCTTATCCGTAATCCGTGTAGATTTCAGCATTCCGCCTGATCCCAGATGGAGGCAACCCGTGCAATCCAAAAAATCTGGGTCTTGCGCTTTCAGCCGGGGGAGATTTATCCCTCGGCTTTAAATTTTTTTGTCCTGTACTTAACGCTCTTTTATAAATGCTGCCTTGCCGGTGTGCGAGACATTTTTTTTCATCTGATTGTAATTTGACTCTGTATTGAACAGCCACATAACTCTCGTCTTTCTGTTGTCCGGCTTCCGAGGCTTTCCTGCATAACCGTCTGTAAAAATGACCAGTCCGTCATAGTCCCTGTGGGTGTCTATATAATTCATTAAGTCATTGAAATCCGTTCCCCCGCGTCCCTGTACGAGGATATCCTTTTTTGCCTTTCTGAATGTCAGGGGTGCTCCTTTTATACTGGTATCAAACTGGATTACGTCAACCGTTTCAATGCCGTATTTGAACAACTGGTTAATGACCGAATATCCGTATTTCACATCCTGAGTGCTGATGGAACCGCTCACATCCACAGCAAACAGCAGTTTTGTCGAGAAGTCATACTTGCTGCCCATATACTGAAATCCGTATCGTCTGCTGGGCTTCATGCGGGTCAGCATTCGCCGATGAGATATGATGCTGGCTCTGAACCCCCGCAGCATCTTGCGATAGTCCACCTTTGGAATTAACGTCGCCAGAATAATCTCTTTCCATCTGCCGGCCATGCTCCCCCATGTGTCGCTCTGGTGTGCGGACCTGATGCTGTCGTTAATTCTGGCGATTTCAAATTCATCACGATTCCATGTGCGGGTATTTTCCATGCCGCTCTTGAGAGAGTCCAGATAATCATTCAAAGGGTTTCCGCCATTCGGCATTTTCTCCTGATCGTCCCGGGTCTCACTCTCGCCATCCGGCATTTTCTCATGATCGTCCCGGGTTTCACTCTCGCCATTCCTGTTCTCGTCTGCTTCCCCGCTTTCGCCACCATCTCCGGCAGACGGGATATCGCCTGCCCCTGAGCCCCTGTTTTCACCGCCGCCTGCCCCTGAATACATTTCGGCAGACGGAATATTCTTTTCCAGCAGTTTCTCATAATAAAGTTCAAAATACTGTTTATCCAGCTCATTTGTGTTGAATACGTCTTTTGCAGCGGGGATGGGCAGGGGCGTGTCAAGGTATTCCTGCAATGTGATATTGCTCGCAAGATAGGCCGCAGATGCTATTTTCTTCTTCCGGGCATAAGGATGCTTCAGCAATATTCGCATTCCTTCAAACAGCAATATATTGTCCAATGTATCGTCATCCAGAGACTGAATAAAATCGGAATTGTATTCAATTTTCCCTTTGCCGACCCGCATATTGCGAATATTATTGTTCTCACTTAATGTGTGCAGCATCCACACACCAAACAGGAGCGGCTCAGTGATAAACCATTTTTCCACGTTTTTTCGTATCCGTTTTTCCGTATTCACAGTTTGAAACCTCTGATATATTTCTCCAGCAATTTTGCCGGATGGGGAACTTCGTCCGACTGGGGCAGTGTGATATTAGGGACCCGGAAAAAACGCATTCCCCCATCATTTTATATATCACACAAAGACACAAAGACCACAAAGAAGGGCACAGAGGGCGGAAGCCTGTTCTGTCTCCGACCGGCCGAATGTCTTTTCGGGGGAATGCGTTTTTTCTGAGTCCCTTAAACATTGCGGACGGGGTTGCAAACCCCGTCCGGATAGGGAACTCCGTCCGGCTGTGGGCAAGTGTGATATTAGGGACTCGGGAAAAAACGCATTCCCCCATCATTTTATATATCACACAAAGACACAAAGACCACAAAGAAGGGCACAGAGGGCGGAAGCCTGTTCTGTCTCCGACCGGCCGAATGTCTTTTCGGGGGAATGCGTTTTTTCTGAGTCCCTTAAACATTGCGGACGGGGTTGCAAACCCCGTCCGG
>JAOZLU010000944.1 GCA_029934695.1 Desulfobacterales bacterium
ATATCTTTTTTTTCATCACTTAACAATCTGATTCTTGAACTTAAACTGGCAATGGCGTTTCTTTACAGTGTCACAAAAGTCTGCCGGACGGGCCAAGACTGCCGGACGGGGTTTGCAACCCCGTCCGGCACATCATGGGGTTGCAACCCCATGATGTGCCTTTGTGATTGTCAGAAAGCATCCCGAGCACATTCTGTTTTAAGCCCTTACCAAACCTTTTTGATAATGTAAAGGGGCTTTGAATCAATTTTCCTGTATATTCTTATGACAAAATCCCCCAGAACCCCGACAATCAGCAATTGCACCCCGAAAATAAATCCGATTAAAGCTGTTGCCTGCAATCTGTCCAGAGGTTCCGGGATGATGCTTAGAGGGAATCTCAGAATAAGATACAGTGTTTCAATCAGAAAATTTATTCCAAAAAGGCCAAATCCCGCAATGGCCACTTTCTGGAAAAACTGTTTTGAAAAATTGGTGACAAAATCAAAAAAAAGATCAACCAGATTCAGAAAGCTGTATTTAGACACGCCAGCCATGCGGCGGTCATGCCTGACCTCAACCTCCGCTATCCTGCGGGCCAGCCTGACCGCGAGAGGCTTAAAAAATCTCTGCATTTCACCATATTCCCGCATGGCTTGGACTATTTCAGCGCGCATGACGTTCAGGGGGCAGTTATAATCCCGCAATTTTTTTCCGATCACAGCCCCGATAAGTAAGTTAAGCGCGCGTGAGGGGAGCCTCCTGAATAAAAAGGAATCACCCCTGCCGCGTCGGATGCCGCTGACAAAATCATATCCTGAATGAATTTTGTCCACCATTGCCGGGATATGCCCGGGATCAATCTGAAGATCAGCATCAATGGTGGCTATCACACTGCCTCTCGCAGTTGAGAATCCCGCGTTCAACGCGGGGTGCTGCCCGAAATTACGGCTCAGTTGGACAATCCGAATGTCAATGGCTGACGACACTTCCCTGATATCTCTGAGAACCTGCAAACTCCTATCTTGGCTGCCATCATCCACAAAAATGAGTTCACAGCAATAGTCAGTTTCAGCCAGCACCTCTTTCAGATGCCTGTGCAGTGCAGGGAGGTTATCCTCCTCATTATAAACAGGGATAACAACAGATACATCAATCAGATTGTCTGCGTTCTGGTTCACTCAATTCGCCCAGTAAGGATATCCAAACTCTCATCTCCGTGGTTGAAAAGGAGATCAACAACAGAAAGATAGGGGATAAAGTTTTCAAATTGCTGGTTATAGGCAGGATGTATATAGTCCTGAAACTCAATTTTTAAGTTCACATCTTTTAACATCTCCTCATTTATATATTCTTTTCCTTTTGCGCCCTCAAAAAACAGGTTTGCATTCAATTCCTTCATAAAAAAGATAATCCTTTCTGTCTTTCTATCCTTTATATAACCCTGTTTCCTGAATCTTTCTTCAAGGCCGAGTTCAGATGATCTTAAAATTTTTGTTTTTATCCCCAGTTCTTTGACAATATATTGGATAATTTTGATGTCAAGCTCGCATAGATATTCCCAGGGCGTATGATAAACTTCTTCAAAAAAAGGACTGTGTTTTTTGAAAAAGGGCGCGTTTATGTAACATTGCAGGATCGTTTTCCAATGTTTTTTCTGCCAGTTTTTTGTGTTGTCTGTTCTTGCTTTGCTGATGAGCTGGCCAGGATTCCTTTTTACAGGAACAGTAAGCCATGTTTCACCGTGTGCTCCTTTTATTCTGTTGCGGTTTCTCCATGAATATCTGTTGTACTGCATATCATCATATAATATGAAAATATCTGACTGGCATATCTGATCAAAAAAACCGAGCCACGGCAGATATCCCGGCTGAAGAGCACCGACCACTATATTTTTTTTATTTATGAGCTTGTCATTTTCTTGCATATATTGAAAAGGAAATTGAAAGATCAATTTTGTCCTTACTGATCTGCT
>JAOZLU010000344.1 GCA_029934695.1 Desulfobacterales bacterium
GTCAGAATCTTCTTCTGTTTCCTCTGATGCCGCGTCCGAGTCTGGAAATACCGAAGAAAGCACATCTCCGAGCAGATGGTCGGCAATGGCTTCCACCATGGGATAGTCAAACACCAAGGTTGAACGAAGCGTGAGGCCCAGAGCTGCTTCGAGACGATTTTTCAAGTCAACAGCCATGAGCGAATCTATTCCCAGATCAAATAATCGCTGGCGTAATCCGATGCGTTCAGGATCGCCCGAACCCAGAACTTCCGCAATCAGAGAGCGAACCTGTTCGATCAGTAGCGGACGGCGTTCATTCACTTGAGCCGCTTTCAGTTCTTTGAGCAACAGAGGTTCCTGGGTCGGTGTCTGAGTTTCAGATGGTGCGAATGCTTCAAGAAACGGCCATTTTACTCCCTGAAAGAAATGTCGCATGAATTTGGGCCAGTTGACCGGTAACACGCCCACCTGTGCGATATCCTGTCTCAGAAGTTCTCCCAAAATCTGCAATCCCTGTTCAGGCGGAATGCTTGTGAGGCCCTGTTCGGCGATTCGCTGCCGATCACGTTTGTCCAGAGACGCGGCCATTCCCTTTTCTGCCCAGGGGCCCCAGTTGATGCTCAACCCCGGCAGTCCCATTGCCCGGCGATGATGGGCAAGCGCGTCCAGAAACGCATTGGCAGCGGCGTAATTTGCCTGGGCTGTTGAGCCAAAAAGGGAGACGATTGAAGAAAAGCAGACAAAGAAATCCAATTCCATATTCAGCGTCAGCGTATGCAGATGCCATGCACCTTCTGCTTTCGGAGCCATCACCCGCTGAAATCGCTCCCAATTTTGTTGCATCAGCATGCCGTCATCCAAAACGCCGGCACCATGGATAATTCCTTTAAGCGGTGGCATCGTCGCCTTTATATCTCCAAAGATTCTGACGACATCCTCTTGGAGAGAAACATCGGCTTTGACGACCAGCACCGTTACCCCCTGAGCTTCCAACTGGCTGACAGCCTCCTGTGTTTCAGGAGTTGAAGCTCCGCTTCTTCCGGTGAGAACCAGATGCCGGGTGCCGTTTTCTGTCATCCATCGTGCAATACAAAGTCCCAGCCCCCCAAGCCCGCCCGTGATCAGATAGGAGGCATTTTCATCAAACAGCGAGCCGTTATCTGCTGCATCATCTCCCATTTTCGGCAACTGATAACTGGCAAGCCTCGCAACATGACGAACACCCTTATGCCAGACAATCCGATCTTCGTCATCGGAAATCCGCAGTTCTTCAAATAATATCTGAGCATTCCGGTCCGATTCTCCTGACGGATCCAAATCCACACATACACAGCGGAATTCCGGATGTTCAAAAGCAATGCCCCGCGCCAATCCCCATAACGGAGAATTGAAGATTGAAACGTGAAGATCAGCGGTTGACGACTGATTTGCTGGTTGAGCACCCTGTGTCACTAACCACACCCGGGGAAAATCAGACCATCCCGCGGCAACCATTGCCTGAATCATACGAAGTGAAAAAAGGGTCGTGTGAAACTGAGAATCTTCTTTCTCGGTCAGATACACCACACCCCGGAAAGGTCCGGGATTTTCAGCGAACAGACTTTGAAATGCCTGGGGGTCCTGCGGATTTATCTGGTCGGAAAATATGAGCAGGCAATGTTCTCCCTGTTCTTCAAGGCGTTCAGCCAATCCGGTTCCGATGCTGTTCTTGTCACAAAAAATCAGCCAGTTGCCATTTTCACCGGAAGATTGGGAAAGTTCAACTGAAAATTGGGTGTCTTCAATCCATCTGACTTCATACAGCCAGTCGCTGAAATTTTTTCGCAGACCCCGCAGGATGGCTTCCCGCGTTGCTTTTCTTCCTTCAAGCCCTTTGAATTCCGCAATGAGATGCCCGGTTCGGTCAGACAGTTGAATGTCTCCACTCAGTTTTCCTTCTTCAGATATTTCCCGCACACACGCATACGCCCATAGTTCAGAACCCTCTGGATGGCGATAAAACGTGAACTGTCGGATGCTGAAGGGAATATAAGTCTCATCAGCTTCAATATCTGTCGTCGTCACGAGCAGCCCGAAACAAGAGTCAATCAGGCCCGGATGGAGCTGATATCCGCTCTCCTCCTTCAGTATTTCAGGAACTTTCATCCGGCAGACTGCCTCATTGTCTCCCCTGCGTATCACGTCAATCCAATGATAGCTCGGTCCTAACAAAATCCCGCGACGCGCCTGCATATCATAAATTTCCGAGGCATCCATCTCTTCCTGACATCGCTCCCAGATTTTCTGAATGCTGAGTTCTGAACCCTGAACTTGTTCTCCGCCTGCCAGCAACCTGATGTTTCCCGTTACATGGATGGTATAATCGTCATCCTCACCAGATGATTCCGATTCAAAGCTGATGACTTTGAAAGCCGTCGCACTCTTGTCAGGAGTGACCGCCACCTGGATCGTGCGGGATTCGTCCTGGGGAATTGACAATACCTGGAGAAAAAGCACATCCTCCAGAATACATCCTTTGTCTCCGAATGTCAGTTCAGCCGCACCGAGAAGCAATGAGAGATGAGATGCCGCAGACACCACGACTTCGTCAAAAATCCGATGATCATTCAGAAAAGGCATGGCTTCCGCGCTGAACAAGGATTCAAACAGGGTTTCTCTGAGCAACGGAGATGAGATTTTTTTGTCCAGTAACGGATGAACCCGCTCAGATTCGCATCTGAATACCAGCGACAATGGCATATCCACCCAATATCTCTCCCTCTGAAACGGATAATTCGGCAGGGTCATCACCCGATGTCCCGGGTATTCCCGATAAAATTCTGTCCAGTCCGGGTCCGCACCATTTTTATACAGTTCTCCCAAACTCTGAAGCATCTGTTGCCAGTCCGGACGTTTCGGACGCAGACTTGGGAGCCACAGACCTGTTGCTTTGGGCAGGCAGTTCCGTCCCATTCCCAGCAACACCGGTTTGGGGCCTGCTTCCACAAATATTTCATATCCCTGCTCGTGAAGGGTGCTCATGCTGTCTGCAAATCGCACTGCCTGCCGCACATGCTTTACCCAGTACTCAGGCGTGGTGATTTCATCTGTGGCAATATTGCCCGTGACATTGGAAACAATGTCTGTGTGAGGAGATGAATAGCTCACCTCCCGGCAAACCCGCTCAAAATCTGCCAGCATCGGCTCCATGAGAGAAGAATGAAACGCGTGGGAGACTTTCAATGCTGTGGTCTTGATGCCTTCTGCCTGAAAAGCGGCGCATACTGCTTTTATGTCCTCGCCTTCTCCGGAAATCACGATATTTTTTGGACCGTTGACCGCGGCAATGGACACCGCCTGGGCATAAGGCAAAATGGCTGTTGTCACCCGCGCCTCATCTGCCATCACCGCGGCCATTTCTCCGCCCGCTGGCAATGCCTGCATGAGCCGCGCGCGCTCGGAAATAAGCTTTAATCCGTCTTCTAAGGAAAAAACACCTGCGGCACACGCTGCAACATATTCTCCCACACTGTGCCCCATCATCACGGAAGGTCTGATTCCCCAGGATGTCCACAACTGATACAGCGCGTATTCAATGGAAAACAGGGCCGGTTGCGTATAACGGGTCTGGCTCAGAACCGATTCTTCAGCATCCTCGGAATAGATTAAATCAGTTAAAGATGTCTCCAGATGCGGACGCAGCAGTTCGTCACATTTATCCAATGCTTCTCTGAACAACGGCTGAGTCTCATAAAGGTTGCGTCCCATTCCGACATACTGAGTGCCCTGACCGGGAAACAGGAAGGCGAGAGGTGAGGGGCGAGGAGTGAGGGGTTCAGCTTTCAGCAGATTATTTTTCACCTCTTCTTTTGATTTTCCGACAATCGCCAGGCGATGTTCAAAATGGGTGCGTCCGATACTGGCTGTGCGGCATATATCCGTGATGTCTGCAGATGCTTCGTCAGACAGATATTCTGCATACTTGGCGGCAATTTCCGTCAATGCGCTTTCGTTCTTGGCTGAAAGCGGGAGCAGGTGAAAATGCGAAAAATGATTTTCGCACTCCGTTTTTAAGCGAAAATCTTCAATCAGGACATGGGCATTGGTTCCGCTGAACCCAAAGGAGTTTATGCCGGCAATACGAGGCGTGTCGGACTGAGGCCAGGGGGTCACCCGGGTCGGAACCTTTATGGGAAAATCCTCCCACGGAATATAGGGGCTGGGCGTGTTAAAATGAAGATTCGGCGGTATGGCTTCATGCTGAAACGACAAGATCACCTTCATCAATGCGGCAATGCCCGAGGCAGATTCCAGATGCCCGATGTTCGTTTTTACCGATCCAATGAGAAGCGGATTTTTTTTGGAATGACCTTCATTCAGGATTGTCCCCACAGATTCAACTTCAATGGGATCGCCAAGGGCCGTGCCTGTCCCGTGTGCTTCGATAAAGCCTACAGCGGCAGGAGATATGCCAGCATCTTTCAGGGCCTCGCGAATCACTTTTTGTTGGGCGATCCCGTTGGGTGCGGTCAGTCCGTTGCTTTTTCCATCCTGATTCACCGCACTCCCTTTTATCACGGCAAGAACAGAATTCCCGTCTTTCAAAGCATCTGAAAGACGTTTCAGCATAATAACGCCGCATCCTTCTCCTCTTACATAGCCATCTGCGGACGCGTCAAAGCTTTTGCATTTGCCGTCAGGAGAAATTGCCTGAAGTTTGGAAAAACAGATATGAGTTCCTGGAGAAATATTCAACATGACACCGCATACCATGGCAGCGTCGGATTCTCCCAATTGCAAGCTCCGACATGCGAGATGAAGGCATACGAGAGACGAAGAACAGGCTGTGTCCACCGCCATGCAGGGGCCTTCAAAGCCATATACATAAGAGATACGGCCGGCTGCGGTACTGAATGTTGTGCCAGTGATAGAATATGCGTTTATTTTATCATAAAGCTGGGGAAGTTTGCGAGAGTCGGAATAATCATCTCCTGAAATGCCGATAAAAACACCAGTATTACTCCCTTTGAGCGATGCCGCATTCAATCCCGAGTTTTCCACCGCTTCCCAGCTCACCTCCAGAAGCAGACGCTGCTGAGGGTCCATTCGACTCGCCTCTTTTGGTGAGATATTAAAAAAAGAAGCGTCAAACCGGTCAATGGGGCTGTCGAGGAATCCTCCCATAGCAGTATATATCTTCCCCGGCACCTCCGGATCAGGATCGTAATACTTTTCTGCATCCCACCGATCCGGCGGCACCTCGGTGACGGTATCAACGCCTTTTTCCAGTATTTCCCAGAATTTTTCAGGCGTATCTGCTCCACCGGGAAAACGGCAGGCCATTCCGATAACTGCAATCGGCTCCTTCTTTTTCAAAGATTCGACTTGTTTCATCAAATCCTTAATCCTGACAGAAGCTTTTTGCAGTGTCTGTATATATTTTTGTTCAGTTTTGTTATCCATTAATCAGACTTTCAGTTCGTAGTTCCGCCTTTAGGCGGTTTTGCATTGGCCTCCGGAGGCACTCAGGTCTCAGGTTTCATCCCACCTTCATTCTCCGGGAAGAAATTATGTTCTCATAACTCCAATAGTTCAAATCTTCCATCTTTTTTTCCAGTTTATCCGAATCCGATTCATCAGAAAACGGTTCAGACAAAACTGAACGCATGGAAGCCAGCTTCCTGAAAACATCCCAATCTGTGATAAAATTCGCTAACAGAGCATTATGTTCGTCCTCACCCAATTCCGTATTGGCTGAACCGATTCTGTCGAGTGAGACCACAATGAGATTCAGATCTCTGAGAATGGACACCAGCTCTTCCTTATTAAAAACAAATTGTCTGTCGCTCATAAATCATCCCTTAAAATTCAGGTAAATATAATCATTTATAAATCTTGGTCTGGTCATTGATAATCGCCCCCTGTCTGTTTCTTATGACAAAACGGGTTGATCTCTTCAGTTCAACATCTCCCCGTATCTGCAATTCATAACTTCTGGTATAGCGGTTATATACTTCTTCCGCTCTCTCCTCGTCAATCTGAGTTTCAACATAATTTCTTCCATGTCCCGGTTTTAAACCGTATTTTTCTTCCGCTTCTCTCGGAGAAAGTGATTTTTTTCTGACCAATTCTGCAAAAACCCGACCTTTATCTTTTGCCATGATTACTCCGCTCTTACTGATGCCTTCCAATCCCGACGTATTTGTATAGTGTCTGATATGGACAGCCTTACTCTCTTCAGTTTCACGCCGAATTTTCTCATAATAAATTACCTTTCCATCCAACAAAATCACCATTTCAATTGCTCCGATTACTGCTCCGTCAACATTTTCTGACCTGAGAGATTTCCTCTCCATTTCGGAGCTGTCCAGATATCAGATGGTCAGTGAAACCGCAGCCACTTTTGATGCAACATATACAACTTCTTTCAGCAGATACTTAATCCTTACAGAAGTTTTTTGCAGTGTCTGTATATATTTTTGTTCAGTTTTATTATCCATTAATCAGACTTTCTATCTCTTGCAATACATCATCACCCGCGAACATTTCCACACTGACATCTTCTTGCTTTTCACTCAATATGGATGCCTCGGGAATCGGAGGACTTTCCATGAGCGTTTCTCTGAGGTCATTATCCAGATAGCCTGCAATATCACTGATTGCAGGATAATTGAACAAAAGGCTGACCGACAATGACCTGTCCAAGCTGTCTTTCAGACGATTCCGCAATTCAACCGCCATGAGCGAATCAAAACCCTGATCCATCAAAGGCAAATTTATATCCGGTTTTTTCCCGGATCCCATGACTTTCACAGCGGTTTCCTGGACAAAATCAGACAATATTTTCAGTCGCTTCTCCGGCGGAGCGTTTCTGAAGCTCAACAATATTTCCGATGCTTCTCTCTTTTTTCCGCCATTTGTTTTCTGATTGCTGATCAACCCTGAGAAAAACCCCTGCTTTTCCTGTCTGATGTGTTCCGCGTACCTGTTCCAGTCGCAATCCATCACCGCGACCTGGGTCATATCGGCCGAAAGAATTTCCTTCATCATACGAAGCCCGTCATCCGGCTGAATATAGCTGAAGCCCTGCCGGGTCAGATGATCCTGTATGGCGTTTTGGGACACTGCCATGCCCACGCTGTCCCACGGGCCCCAGTTGATGCTTGTTCCGGCCAGTCCCCTGCCTGTTCTGTAATGGGCCAGCGCATCCAGAAAAGCGTTTGCAGACGCGTAATTCGCCTGTCCCTGGTTCCCCAGGACAGAAGCTGCCGAGGAGAACAGGATAAAGAAATCCAGATCATATTCCAAGGTCAGTTGATGGAGGTTCCATGCACCCGTGACTTTTGCGGCCATGACATTTCTGAAGCGTTCCCAGTTCTGCTGAATCAGCATCCCGTCATCCATAACGCCCGCGGCATGGATGATTCCTTTGATGTTTGATGTTTGATGTTTGATGTTTGATGTTTGATGTTTGATGTTTGA
>JAOZLU010000345.1 GCA_029934695.1 Desulfobacterales bacterium
GATTCCGATCAGATTTGTCCCTATATGGTATAATCGCATCATTCGGTAGTCTTCATAAAAAGCAGAATGGTTATTTTTAAAATCTGTGTCGTCCATTTTTTTTAAGATATCATCCGCCCGTCTCTCTGCCCTGCCAATCTCCTCCTCTGCCTTGCATCTATTCTCATCGTCAGCGTCCTTTTTGTCGTACAGATATTCATTTCTCAACCAGTTTCGATAGATTTCATAAAATGATAATTGAAAGAAAAGATTTATAATCTCGAACCTTGAAGAAATATCAGAACAAAGGTTCTCTTTCAGATCATTGAAATCCTGCTTTGGTTTCTTCTGTTTCAGTTCTGTTTTGTGATCTTCAATCTTTTTCAGATATTCTTCAAATTCTTGTTCAATGGTTCCATCTGAGATATCTTTCTCAACTTTCTCAAACAGATCCTCTTGTTGATGTTCACCCCACTTATCCATATTCTTATTAAAATCATATCTCAACTGAAACAGCTTCAGCCATCGTCCCCATATTTCATCCTTCTTATCTGTCAGCAATGACAGATATTGATACTGTTCCATGGCTCTTCGTTCTGAGTTAAAGAAATCTGTTCGTGGAGTTAATCCTACATCAAAAAACTTTTGGTAAAAATCTGTTTCAATGAGCAAAAAAAGAATGCCCGGAAATAAATCTTCTGGAACAGAGTGATTTCCCAGATTATCTCTGATGTGTTTATCGGTTTTAGTTTTATCTTTATGCAGTACCGCCAAAATTCTGTTCAGAGAATTGCCCTTTTTGCTCCAATATTTACATAAAGGAACCGCATAAAATTCATACAAAAGGTGTCCATGGTATCTGCTGTTCTTTTTCATCTTTTTCATCTTTTTTTTAAGGTGAAATTATTTCACTAGGGATTCAGACCTCCTTTTTGTCCCGATATTCGCATAAAGGAGGCATAAACTCTGCACAAAAAATGTCCGTGGTATCCGACAGACTTTCACCATTGCTTCTTCTGTCGTTTTTGAGGTGAAATTATTTCACAATAAGAATGATAAATTCGGTTAATTGGAAAAAATACAGCTAATATTAAAGCCGTATCCTTAAACTTGTTGAACATTTTCTAGAGAAAATCATTCTCCTTGAACCAAACAATGTTTGAAATTATATTTCTTGGCAGTTGAACCAATCATTATCAATTAATGTTGGCAACCGGCCCATCTTTCCTTTTGATCGGAAAAGGCTTTTTTCCCGATCATTGGTTCTTCAATAGTTACCATTGGTTCAGGGCAACAGGTTTCCAACTGACTATTGGAGGTGTTTATGTCACATCATGTATCAGACAAAGTGGTTTTCACAACCCATGCAAAACAGCGGATGCGTGAACGGAAAATCCCCTCTCATACTGTTTTTCAGGTTATGCAGTCTGACCGAGGTCATATCTCTCGGGACTCCCGAGTTGTCCACATAATTGACCCGGATCATAGTATAAGGTCGACTCGGGGAATTCATGTTGTTACCGGTCAGAGAGGCAATTTCACAGTGGTCATCACAGTATATCGAAAGCCTGGTTCTGTGAGAAAGCCAATGGAAAATCAGATTAAAACGAGCTTACAAACCTCTTCGTTTTAAGTCAAGGAAAATCTGATATTCCCGCAGGGGCAGTTTGATGCCCCTGCGTTTCCGAACACCATGTATCATCTGTATAAGGAGGATCAGGCGTATGAAACAAATCGCTTTAAATTATCACCTTACCGCAAAATGTAATATGCGGTGTGCAGGCTGTTTTGCTCATTTTAATGAGTGTAACACTGAAAAGTTAACTTTGGCAAATTGTCAAAAAGTTTTAAAAACTATCCACGAAGGCGTCAGGCATATCCCTGACCGGAAGTTGAACTTTGCAGGGGGAGAACCGACACTCATTCCTTTCCTCGATGATCTGTGTCAGCTTGCCAGGAATTTCGGTTTTAGCACCAGCCTCATAACAAACGGCTCTCTGCTGACTGAAAGAAGGATTCAGAAATATGCTCACCTGTTTGACTGGATCGGTATCAGCATAGATTCTTTGCAACCTCTGACACTTGAAAGGCTGGGCAGGACGATCAATAACAAGCCGATTCCGGCTGACAGCTATCTGAAATATTGCAGATGGATCAGGGAAGCCGGAGTTCGTTTGAAAATCAACACGATGGTAAATCGCTTGAACTGCAAGGAAAAGCTGCTTCCCTTTATTGAAATGGCAGCACCGTCTCGCTGGAAGGTATTCCAATTTCTCACAATTTCCGGTGAAAACGGTCATATCGCGAATAACTTAAAGATCAGTTCTCAGGAATATCAGTGCTTTTTGCAAAATAATCGGTATGAATATATGGTCCCGGAATGTGATGAGGATATGAAAAGCTCTTACCTGATGATTGCGCCGAATGGGGCATTGTTTGACAATTCTGAAGGGAAGTTAGCTTATAGCAGACCATTATGGCAGGTTACCTGGAAAGAGGCATTGAATGAAATTCGTTTTTCCTACAAGAAGTTCAGGAAAAGAGGCGGATGTTATGAATGGAAACTTAAAAGGTAAAAGGATTTTAGATTTGACAAACACTTTCTGATGTAATAAAAAGAGGATATTCTTCAAAGCTGAAAGTAGTTTACACTTTTTCTGACCGCAGAATAATTTTGCAAATTGTTCCGAACGATTTGCAAAATCGTTTTACAGTAAGGTGTAAACTGACAGATGAAGGATGCCAAAAGGAGAAACTATGAAAATATTGAAAGTGATTCACGGTTATCCCATGCGTTACAACGCGGGATCAGAGATCTGTTCACAAATGATGGTTCACAGGCTGGTGAATGCGGGGCATGAAGTCGAGGTCTTTTCCAGATATGAAAATCCGTTTGAGCCTGATTTTGCCACGCGGACCGAGCATGATGATCTGTGCCCGGAAGTCAGACTCAGTCTTGTGAACATGACACGCTCCAAAGATCGCTATCAGCATCAGCAGGTTGACAAAATATTTGGCGATGTTCTGGAGCGCTTTCAGCCTGATATCACTCATATCGGGCATCTGAATCATCTCTCAACCTCTCTGATTTTTGAGATAAAAAAGCGCCATATTCCGATTGTCTTCACGCTCCACGATTACTGGCTGATCTGTCCCCGCGGACAGTTCATGCAGTTCAATATCGGAGAGCCTGAACCCTGGCAGGTATGTGAAGGCCAGGAAGATCATAAATGCGCTGAGAAATGTTACAGCAGATATATTTCCGGCGGAACAGATTCCCCTAAGGATCTGATGTACTGGACCTCCTGGGTCAGCCAGCGGATGCGTCATTCCCGGGAAGTCATGGAGGCTGTTGACCTGTTCATCGCACCTGCCAGATATTTGAGGGATCGGTTTTTGTCCGGTTCTGAAATTCCCCGGAAAAAAATTCACCATCTTGATTACGGCTTTGATTTGGAGCGTCTGAAAAATCGGCAACGCTCCCCGGAACCGGGTCTTGTTTTCGGATATATCGGCCGGCATGTTCCGGCAAAGGGGATTCATCTGCTTATTAAGGCGTTCGGAAAAACAACCGGAGAAGCGCACCTTAAAATATGGGGCAGAGACCGTGAGAATGCGACACCGTATCTGAAAGAGCTTGTGCGACAGCTTCCCCCGGAACGTCAGACGCGTATCCGATGGCTTTCCGAATATCGCAACGAAGATATTGTGAAAGAGGTCTTTAATTATATGGATGTCATTGTGGTCCCTTCAATATGGGTTGAGAACTCTCCCCTGGTCATCCACGAAGCCCAACAGGTGAGATTGCCTGTTATTACTGCAAACGTCGGCGGGATGGCCGAATATGTGCGCCATCAGGAGAACGGGTTGTTGTTTGCTCATCGGGATGCCGGAGATATGGCAAAGCAGATGCAGAGGCTGATTGATCATCCCGAACTTTGCCAGCGACTGGGGCAGCGGGGTTATCTCTATTCAGGGGACGGAAATATCCCTGATGTGACTGACCATATGACGGAAATCGAAGCCCTGTATTTTCAACTTACTCAAAGGAGGAAAGCCGCATGAATCCGTCAAAGCCTTGGAGAATCACCCTTGACACCAATCCTGATGATTGCAATCTTCACTGCATTATATGTGAAGAGCATTCCCTTTACAGGATTTTACAGGGCAATCGGAAAAGATCAGTGAAACCGATCCGGCGGATGCGACCGGAATTAATTGAAAAAGTTCTTGAGGAGGCAAAGGCGATGGGCGTGGCAGAGGTGATTCCTTCGACAATGGGGGAGCCGCTGCTATTCGCTCATTTTGAAAAGATCATCGGTCTGTGCAGGCACCACAATATGATGATGAATCTTACCACCAACGGCACATTTCCACGTCTCGGTGCAAAGGAATGGGGAGAAAAAATTATTCCCGTCACGAGTGATGTCAAGATTTCATGGAACGGTGCCACAAAAGAGACCCAGGAAAAGATCATGTCCGGCAGCAAGTGGGAGAAACACTTGGAATCAGCCAGACAGTTTATCGAGGTCCGCGATAACCATGCCAGGGACACAGGCCGATATTGCCGGATCACGCTGCAAATGACGTTTCTGGAAACAAACATCCATGAGCTTTCGGATATTGTCAGACTGGCCGCTGATCTGGGAGCGGATCGTGTGAAGGGCCATCATGTATGGATCCATTTTAAAGAACTCAGGCCATTATCGCTGAGGCGTTCAGCAGAATCTGTTTTGCGTTGGAATAAAGCCGTTGAGAAAGCCCGGCAGGTTGCTGAGAATTATCGGCTGCCGAACGGGAAGCGGATTCTGCTGGATAACATTTATCCGCTTGATCCCGAACAACCGAAGGAATTGATTCCCGACGATGAATGTCCATTTCTGGGAAAGGAGATATGGGTCAGTGCGGAAGGCCGCTTCAATCCTTGCTGTGCGCCGGATGAAGAACGGCTGATACTGGGGGAGTTCGGGAATCTGAACGATCTGTCCCTGTCAAGCATCTGGAATAGCAGCACATACTTAAATCTGATGAAAAATTATTCAACCTGTCCTTTATGCAAAACTTGCAATATGAAACGGAAGCGGGGGCAAGATGACAATTAACTGGCGTGAAACAACGGTTTCAGAGGATGAGACACATCATTTATGGAAGGAGAAGCCGCTTTATTCAAAACGGTTTGTCTCTGTTTTAAAATTTCACAGTCCGGGGCTCGCACCTGTTCTGGACGAAAGCGGTGCATACCACATCAATATCAGGGGAGAGAGTCTCTGTCCTCAGCGATATTTCCGCACCTTTGGATTTTATGAAGGAAAAGCCGCCATAGAGAGCGGAGACGGAGGATGGTTTCATATTAGTTCCGACGGATCCCGGCTTTATCCCGAACATTATCGGTGGTGTGGAAATTTTCAGGGAGATCATTGCACAGTACGAGATACCAGTGGGAGATACTTTCATTTGAATAACCATGGGAAACCGGCTTACGCGGCTCGCTGGCGATATGCCGGAGATTTCCGAGACGGAATGGCTGTAGTGCAGAATGATGAAGGAATGCACTCCCACATTCATCCGGACGGGGAACTGATTCATCAGAAATGGTTCTCTGACCTTGATGTTTTTCATAAAGGTTTGGCAAGAGCGCGTGACAAAGAGGGATGGTTCCATGTCAACAGAAACGGAACGCCGGTTTATGAAAGACGGTTTAATCAGGTGGAGCCTTTTTATAACGGTCAGGCCAGAGTGGAAACTTCTGACGGGGCCTTACGAATCATCAATGAACAGGGAAAAACCCTGACCCAGTTGCGTTCTTCTCAGCAGGACCCGTTGCACACTGTATCACGGGATATTGTGGGTTACTGGCGAACCTATACGATTTACGCGGCAGTACAGTTGAAAATTTTTGATGCTCTGCCAGGTGCGATTCCGCAAGTTGCTGGGAAAAGCAGTCTTTCAGAGGACTCGGCCAAACGAATTTTGCGGGCTTTATGGGAGATGAACCTGATTCATTACGACGGGGAGACAAAAGTGTATTCCAACCTGGCCGGAGGCGAACTGCTGAAGCGTAATGAAGCATATTCACTTGCTCCTGCATCAATATCCTTTACTGAAACTCATGTTTCTTCATGGGAATTGCTGGCAGCGTCTTTGCAAACAGGAAAATCCGCTTTTCTGGGATGTAAAGACAAAGACTGGTTTCAGAACTTATATCAGAATCAGGATTATATGAAAGAATATCAAAAGGCCATGGATACTTACGCGCTTCATGATTACAGGGAGATTGCCGAATTCATTGATGGCGGTAAACACCGGAAAGTCATTGACGCGGGAGGCGGAAAGGGAACAGTGATTAAAAATCTGCTGACAGCTTATCCCCGTCTGTGCGGCATTCTGCTGGAGCGTCCCGAAGTGGTCGAGCAAATCTCTGTTCCGCAGGAGTTAGCGGATCGTTTTACAGTAAAATCTTTTGATCTTTTTTCGCCCTGGCCCGAATCGGGTGACGCTGTCATCCTTGCCAGAGTTCTGCATGACTGGGATGATGAACATGCTTTGAGGATTCTCAAATTTGCAAAAGAGTCGCTTTCATCAGACGGAACTCTTTACCTTTTTGAACTGCTGCTTTCAGAGGAATCACCGGATGGCGGATTGTTAGATCTCAATATGCTGGCAACGACTGGCGGAAGAGAACGCTCTTATGAGGCGTTCTCAGAATTACTTGCATCCGCGGGCTTTGTGGTATATGAAAAACATTCCCTGTCCAGCGTAGTCAACCTGATAATTACAGGACTGAGAAAATGAAAAATAAATCCATACCTCCTTTTATGGCAGAAAGTCTGGCACTGGTCCCTGAAAATACGAACGCGGCCCTGCTGATCCGCCATTCTATCCGTTATCCCATCCCTCCGGGAGATTTCGGCAATGACATCCCTCTGACACCTGAGGGCATTCTCCTCGCCGAGGAATGGGGCAGGCAGTTGAACAGGTATATCGGCAAGATATTTTCCAGTCCCGTGGGGCGATGTGTTGAAACAGGCAGGGCCGTTTTAAAGGGAACCGGTCAGAATAAGAGGACTGTTCACACTGACCCCGCTCTGTCCGAATCCTTTGTCCATGATATTAACGTCGCTGGGCCGGTTTTCATGGAGCACGATCCGATATGGGTAATGAACCGGTTATTACAGAATATCCCCGTACCGGGCATGGTCCCTGTGGAACAGGGAGTAAAGCGAATCATGACATTTATGTTCTCGAATTTCTCAGATACGCGCCCCTGTCTGAATCTGCACATCACCCACGACAGCCTTCTGTCTCCTGTTATCTGTTATCTTCTGGGCAGAAACACCGTTGATGAGGAAGACTGGCCCCGGATGCTGGAGGGTGCTTTTTTCTGGTATGAGGGACCCGAGCTTTTTCTGAGTTGGCGCGGAGCAAGGTGGAATATCGGCCGGGATCTGTTTCAGAGG
>JAOZLU010000346.1 GCA_029934695.1 Desulfobacterales bacterium
TTATATAAAAAAAACAAGGGTGATGCCAATGGTCTGTACAACGATAAGAAAAGGTGTGGAATGCCTTTTTATGACCGCAAAAGGCTGTTCTTACACTGACGGGATATGCTATGAGATCGCAGAAAAATGTGACGGATGCAATCGCAGTGTTGAATTTCCATCCGGCTGGTTCTGCACAGCCAGTCCTGAGCCTTCAGTGAAATGGAAAAGCGGGAATTGCAACCTGGCCAGTCATATTGCCTCAGCAGCTTCCGCAAAAACGGCAAAGATCAATCCGCTCAAAGCATCCAAGCGGGCAAGCAAGAAGAAATAATATCGCCTGTGATCATCAGCAAACCCTGCTCAATTTCCGGAGCGGGTTTTTTTTTGCATATCATCACATTTTTATTCTTGCAATTTTTTCCTTAAATTGTTATAAAAATTGTTTTATTATTATGAACTCAGGGAACAGGCTGGATGCAAATCCCGTCTGGAGCATTTCCACCCCGTCAGTTCATAATAAAATAAAAATCTGCCTGCCGTTGCCCGGATTGCCAAATCCGGGCTGTTCCCGGTTGCAGTATAATAATG
Source organism: Desulfobacterales bacterium (assembly GCA_029934695.1). Lineage (GTDB taxonomy): Bacteria > Desulfobacterota > Desulfobacteria > Desulfobacterales > 4be13 > JAOZLU01. The sequence goes on from JAOZLU010000346.1 coordinate 571, forward strand.
AATAATGAAGGTTTCTGATTGTGAAGAGGTCTTCCGGGGTAAACTGCCACAAATTTGGAAATATGAGCAGAGTTCTATGAAAATCCAAGCTGGATCACCCGGAATCAAGGAGTATAAAGATGGCTCTGATTGTACAAAAATTCGGCGGCACCTCTGTCGCCAATCCTGAACGGATTCAAAATGTTGCAAAGCGTGTTGCAAAAACTTTTGATCAGGGAAATGATCTGGTTATCATTCTTTCGGCAATGGCAGGTGTCACGGACAGCCTGATCAGTCTGGCATACAAGATGTCAGAATCTCCTGAGACACGGGAACTTGATGTCCTGCTTGCCACAGGAGAGCAGACAACAGCGGCCCTTCTGTCCATGACGCTGAGGTCCATGAACTATCCGGCCATGTCCCTGCTCGGTTTTCAGGCAGAAGTGGTCACAGACGGTAATTACTGTAATGCCCGCATTCTTGATATCGGCGCAGGGCGCATCAAAGATTTGCTGAAAGAACGTAATATCGTGGTTGTGGCCGGATTCCAGGGATGCGATCCGGATGGCAACATCACGACGCTCGGACGCGGTGGCTCAGACACCTCTGCAGTGGCAATTGCCGCGGCCATCAAAGCAGATGTATGTGAAATATTTACAGATGTTGACGGTGTCTATACAGCAGACCCCAATGTATGCAGCAAGGCAAGGAAGCTTGACAAAATTTCCTGTGAGGAAATGCTTGAAATGGCAAGCCTGGGCGCAAAGGTGCTGCATCTCCGCTCGGTCGAGTTTGCCCTGAAGCATAACGTCCCGGTATATGTGCGGTCATCTTTCAATGAAGAGGAGGGAACCATGGTTGTCAACGGAGATCATGACATGGAACGTCCGGTTGTGTCCGGAATCACTTACAACAAAAATGAGGCCCGGATCACTCTGAAAAAAGTTCCGGACCAGCCAGGCATTGCAGCAAAGATTTTTGCCCGCATTGCCGATGCAAATATCAACGTGGACATGATCATCCAGAATACCCGCTCCGGCGGAGAGACGGATCTGACATTCACCGTTCCCAAAGTTGACTTTAAAAAAGCTCTGAATATTGAAAAGCAGGTGGCAGAAGAAATCGGCGCGGAAAAAGTGCTGGGGGATGAAAGCATTGCAAAAGTGTCGGTCACCGGCATCGGCATGAAGAGCCATTCAGGCGTGGCATCAAAAATGTTTTCCGCTCTCGCTGCTGAAAATATCAATATTGCGATGATCAGCACATCGGAAATCCGTATATCCTGCGTGGTTGAGGAAAAAAAGGCAGAACTGGCGGTCCGGACGCTTCATACGGCATTCGGGCTGGATAAGGAATGATTAAAGTTGAAAGGGCATACAAAATGGAAAACAGAGCAGTGAATTTCCTGCGCGGCGTTCCGGCAGATGAATCCCTGAAAGAGATTCAGCCGCTGATCGCAGAAGGATATAAAAACGCAATAAACAAATATGGGACAGATGTGCTTCAATACGGTCACTTTGGCGGTTTCAAACCGCTGCGTGAGATTTTGGGAAAATTTCACGATGTTGATTCGGAAAGGATTATTGCCGGTAATGGCGGTCTGGAGGTCATTTCCCTTTTTTTCAAATCTCTTCCCGCAAACAGCACCATCATTGTCGAAAAGGCGACTTATGACCGTGTCCTGCTTGATGCGTTTCATTACGGTTATAAGACTATGGGGGTCGAAATGACACCTCATGGCGTAAATCTGAACGATCTGGAGCGACTGCTGAAGACCTGTCCTGTAATTCTTTTCTATGGAATTCCGTTTCATCAGAACCCCACCGGCATCACCTATACTCAGGAAAACTGCAAAGCGGTTGAGGAAATATGCAGAAGATACAATGTGATATGTGCATGGGATGTCTGTTATCAGCAGCTCAGGTATGACGGAAACACAAATACGCCCATTGATGTTTCGGATTCGGATTCTGTTTTGTTCAGTTCTTTCACGAAAACAATCAGTCCGGGAACAAAATGCGGATATATGGTGCTTCCGGAAAAAATGGTCGGGAAGGTGACCAACGTGATCGCCAACACGCGGATCAATCCCAATCTCCCGACTCAGGCGTTTATTGCTGATTTTATTGAATCAGGCAAATATGACGAGTTTCTGACATTTCTGCAAGGACTGTACCGGCCGAGGATGGATGCGCTGAACACGGCCATGAATGAATATTTTCCGGAAACAGACTCTGTCAGAATCACCGGCGGATTTTTTGCCCTTATACATCTGCATGAAATCACAGGGAAAAAAGAGGAACTTTTTATAGAATCCGTCAAAGCGGCAGGCGTGAACATCAATTCCGCCCAGGCTGCATTTGCCACTAATATTCTTGCAAAAAACTTGGGAAAAGGGCTTTTTGTCCGACTCACATTCCCCGCACTTGAACCGGAACAGATCAGGCGGGGCGTTGCAACCTTGAAAGAGATGATGCTTGATGTTTGATGTTCGATATTCGATGCTTGATATTTGATAAAGGATTATACTATGAGGATTGACCCCATTGCTCAGGAACTGAATGCCGTTATCAAAAACGGCAACCCTCACCTGATGGAAATGTTTTCCAAGACAGGCAGAAGGCTCTTTTTTCCCAAAGGCATTCTGACTCAGACGGCCGAGGCGAGGCAGAAGGCTTATGACAAATTCAATGCCACCATCGGAATTGCCACAGAAGGACTCCATACGATGTGTCTCCCTTCGGTGATGTCCCATATCAGCGATATCCGTCCCAGTGATTCTCTGACGTATGCGCCTTCCCACGGCATTTTCACGTTGAGGAATGAATGGAGGGAAGCCATGATCCGGAAGAATCCCTCTCTTAAAAACAAATCTGTCAGCATGCCTGTTGTCACCAATGGCATCACCCACGGTCTCAGCGTGTTTTCGGATATGTTCATTGATCCGGATGATGTGCTGATTTTTCCGGACAAGATGTGGGGAAATAATTATCTGATCATGTCCGTAAGGGGAGATGCCCGGATCAGTCAGTACCGGATGTTTTCCGAGGAAGGGGGGTTTGATCTTGCGGCTTTTGAGGCCAGAGCCAGGCAGGAGGCCCGTAACAACTACAAAGTGGTTGTGTTCCTGAATTTTCCCAACAATCCCACCGGCTACACCGTCAGCGAAAAAGAGGGGGACAGGATTGTGGAAATTCTGACAAAAGTGGCCGAAGAAGGGACAAATGTCATTGCTGTGACCGATGATGCGTATTTCGGGCTTTACCATGAAGACGGCACTATGAAGGAATCACTTTTTGCCCGCCTGTGCGACCGCCATCCCCGAATGCTCGCTGTCAAACTGGACGGTGCGACAAAGGAGTTGTTTGTGTGGGGACTCCGGGTGGGCTTTGTCACTTACGGCACGGTAATCAATGGCGACACAACGGCGTTCTATGAAGCATTGGAAAAAAAGACAGCGGGCAATATCCGGGGATCAGTTTCCAGTGTCAGCCATCTGAGCCAGTCCATTGTCCTGAAAACCATCAAATCTCCGAATACTCAGAAACAAAGGGCTGAAAATGTGGAAATTCTGAAAAGGAGAGCCATGCGGGTCAGGGAAGTTCTAACCAATCCCAAATATGAGGATGCCTGGGAGATGTATCCGTTCAATTCCGGCTGCTTTATGTGCCTCAGACTCAGGACAGCAAATGCTGAAACCCTGCGTATTCATCTTCTGGACAAATACAAAGTCGGCCTGATCTCCATCGGGCCGACAGACCTGAGAGTGGCGTTTTCAACTGTTGACGAAGAAAATATTGAAACGCTGTTTGAACTGATTTACAAAGGCATAAAAGATCTGGATTCACAATTCACAATTCACAATTCATAATTAATAATTAATATTTATGTTTTCAAAATTTAAAAGAAAATTCAAAAGTCTCCGCTTTCGCAAGGAGTCCTTTACCCATACAGGCAAATGGACGCTTTATTTTTTTATTATCGGCATTATTGCCGGCATGGGTTCTGTTGTTTTTCATTATCTCTGCCAGCTCGGTGTCCATTATTTCATGGATATGATGGCCGGATACCGGCCGCCTCCCCCTGCCGGCGAACATCATCTGTTTCCCCCTACGGACGTGCGGTTCAGCCAGTGGGTCCTGCTCTTTTTGCCGGCTCTGGGCGGCATTCTGAGCGGATGGATTGTCTATACTTTCGCCCCCGAGGCTGAAGGACACGGCACTGATGCCGCTATTGACGCATACCACAGAAAAGGGGGTTTCATACGGGGTGCTGTCCCCATTGTCAAAACCATTGCCTCGGCCATCACTCTTACAACAGGCGGTTCCGGAGGAAGGGAAGGGCCTATCGCCCAGATCGGCGCAGGGTTCGGCTCATTTATGGCAACAACCCTGAAACTCTCGGACCGGGAACGCAGAATCATGATGGCCGCCGGAATCGGGGCCGGTGTCGGCAGCATATTCAGAGCACCGCTGGCAGGTGCCCTTTTTGCAGCAGAGGTGTTGTACAAAGACCCTGAATTTGAATCTGAGGTGATCATACCTGCGGGAATCTCGTCGGTTGTGGCCTACTGCGTGTTCTGCCTTGTATTCGGATGGGGGTCCCTGTTTGAGTCGCCTGATTTTCAGTTCCGCAACCCCCTGGAATTAGGCCCTTATCTTGTTCTTGCGTTTGTGCTTGTGGCCACAGGCGTTTTTTACGTCAAAGCCTTTTATGGCATTACCCGTCTTTTCAGGTCGTTCAAAAAGATACCGAACCATATCAAGCCTGCAATTGGGGGACTCTGTACCGGCATCATCGGTTTCTTCTGGCCCCATACCCTGGCCTTCGGGTACGGTTTTGTTCAGCAGGCCCTCGACCCCGGGACGCTCATAAATACTCTGACCATCCCGTTTCTGTTTTCTCTTGCCATCGGAAAGGTGATGACCACTTCTTTTTCCATAGGATCCGGGGGCAGCGGCGGCGTGTTCGGGCCGTCAATTGTTATCGGAGGGGCGATGGGGGGTGTGGTCGGGAAATTATTTCACAGCATCATGCCGGGTATTGTCGCCGAACCGGGTGCATTTGTGATCGTGGGCATGGCAGGCTTTTTCACTGCAGTTTCAAACACGCCCATCTCGACTATTATTTTTGTCAGCGAGATGACAAATTCATATCATCTGCTTCTGCCCAGTCTTCTTGTATGCCTGGTCGCTTACGGGGCATCAGAAAGATGGACCATTTATGAGAAACAGGTCAAAAGCAAGATCGAATCCCCTGCCCATGCAGGAGAATTCTTTGTGGACATATTGCAGGCCATAAGGGTCAGCGATCTGATGCATGTTGTGAAAAAAGTGGAGCTGATCCCTCAGGATATGTCATTTCATGATTTTAAAAACTATTTTTCCAAGACAAAGCAGCACTATTTTCCTGTGATGAATGAGGACAAAAGACTGATCGGAATCTTCTCCAGCACGGACATCAGGGGAGTGCTTTTTGCAACAGGAATTGAAGACCTTATACGGGTAAAGGATATATGCACCTCTGATATGATTGTCACCACTCCGTCAGATGATCTCAACTCTGTGCTTCAGAAGTTCACCACAAAGAATATTGACAGCCTTCCGGTGGTAAGGGACGATGATCATGGGGTTCTTATCGGAATGCTGGACAGGAGAGCGGTGATTTCATTTTACAATGACATGATTAAGGAAATGAAGAACAGAACAGAATTATGAATTATGAATTGTGAATTGTCTGAATGGTGATAATTCACCATTCATAATTCACCATTTTATACGGGGGATGAAGGATGGAGGGAGATACATACCACACATGGTTGTGGGAGAGGTTGGCTGAGAGATGCGTCAAAAATCTGAAAAAGCACGGATTTGACGCCCATTCTGTTCCCACTGTGGAAGAAGGCCGGTCTGTGATACTGAGTATGGTTTCCGGCTATGAAACTTTCGGATTCGGGGGATCAGATACCACCCGCAAGCTGGGCGTGCTTGAGGAACTAAGAGGCATGGGAAAGACGATTTATGATCACTGGCAATCCGGTCTCTCCAAAGAAGACGACTTGGATATTCGGCTTCAGCAGGGACGTTGCGACTGTTTTTTTTGCAGTGCGAATGCTGTTTCCGCAACTGGGGAGATTATAAATGTGGATGGTGTCGGGAACCGGACAAATGCCATGACTTTCGGACCGGAAAAGGTTGTGATTGTCGCGGGAATGAACAAGGTGACACCGGATGTTGAATCTGCCCTGAAAAGGGTTCGTGAGGTTGCCGGGCCAATGCGGGCCAAAAGCCTCGGCATGGAGACACCATGTGCGGAAACAGGTGTCTGCAATGACTGTAACGCGCCGCAACGGATCTGCCGCGTGACAGCCATCCTTCACCGCAAGCCGATGCTGACTGATATATCTGTTGTTTTGGTAAATCAGTCTCTGGGGTTTTAAGTAAAGGGCTTTATGACACCTTATATAAAGGAGCGGCCCATGACATCGGCTCGCCGATGACATACGCACATAAGAAAATCCCGGGGTTGTAGGGTGGGTGGAGGATTTCGATTTTTTACGCAGTAAAAAACGGAATCCGCAACCCACCTTGATAAACACACAGCAGTAAAAAACGGAATCCGCAACCCACCTTGATAAACACACAGCAGTAAAAAACGGAATCCGCAACCCACCTTGATAAACACACAAACGAAATCATTACATATAATTGAATTTACAGAGGAGGAGAGATATGGCAAAAATATTTTTGTGTGTTGAATACCAGACATCAAAGGATTTCAACGAAATAGACATTGACACGGTGAATCCTGCAATGAAGGAAAACCCGGGTCTCGTATCAAAGACCTGGTTAAGCGGGGTGAACACCAAGTCATTAGGAGG
>JAOZLU010000347.1:0-4009 GCA_029934695.1 Desulfobacterales bacterium
CACCAGACACTGAGATGCAGGGTGGGTGGAGCGCGCAGCGCAACCCACCAGACACCTCCGGACATCCGCACAAGGTGGGTTACGCTGCGCTCCACCCACCCTACGTTGCCATAGTGGGAGATTCTTTTCTGGAAATCACCTTAACTGAGCAGAAGTCTGTAAAATTCAAGAATGACAAATTTATTTAAAAATTCATTAAAAAATTCTTGACATGAGCAGAAGTGTGACTTGATATCAGACAACAGGTACTTGGCCATATATTTTCAGGTATTTGCATACGAGGAACCGCAGACAGAAGCGGATGCCTGTCTGCCGCGGACTCATCCGCGTTCATCCGTGTTCATCCGCGGTCTGTGAAAGCTGTTTTCCCAGGAAAAAATTCCGGAAAACTTTTGGCCGGGTACTTATAAACTGAGCATACAGTTGATAATTGATAATTTTTTTTGCTGGTTACTATAAAATTGAGAAAAAAATCAGAAGGATGCCTCTTTTTTCAGTGTCTGACAAATCATTAAATGAATTTTCAAACAAATTAAATGAACGATCAGATAATCATAGATCAGAATGTCAAATCTCGGCATTGATCATCGTTTGGCCACCAGAGGGGTATGATCATTATTGAACATATTTGGATTTGCAGAGGAGGAAAACGGTAAATCTGGTGTCAAGACAATTTATTTGTTGACAAACAAAAACGGCGTGATTATATTTAATAAATATATGCGGGATAGTTGAGAAGTTCAAAGTGACAAAGTTGAAAGCGGTCATGATGAACTGATGACTGTCGGACAATTAACTTATATTTTTTTAAAAAGGAGAGGTTATGGGAAAAAGGATCGCTTTAACTGCATTATTTGTCATGTTTGTCTGTTCAACCAGCGGCTTTGCCGCGACAGCTCCCCTGTTTGAAAGGTATTATGCCATCGGGGACAGCCTCACGCACGGCTTTCAGAGCGGCGCTGTGGAGGAAACCAGACAGCCCCTGGCGTACGCGCCCAGGATCGCTGCCCTGATGGGCACGGAATTCAATCTGCCTCTGCTAAAGTTTCCGGGGTATCTGGTCAACATCGAGGATGTGGCCAAGGGAAACATCAGATGGTGGCAGTATTATTACCCCCTGACCGGAGGTTCGAGGGTTGACGGGTATGATGATCAGAACAGTGTGAACAATTTCAGCATCACCGGCACGACCATGTCGCAGATATTCACCCATTCCGGGAGCGAGGGAGGATTCTTCAAGCTGGTTCTCGGAAGTGACGGAGACCCTGCGCTGGATCAGGCCCTGGCCAAAAATCCAACATTTCTGAGTGTCTGGCTGGGAAACAATGATGTTCTCGGGGCCGCCCTGAGCACTGACACGGCCGCCCTGACCCCTATTGAAGATTTCAGGGATGACTTTGAATATCTGATCAGCCGGATCGCGTCAAAGGATTCCATACAGGGTGTTGTGATAATGAATGTCCCGGATGTCACATGCATAGCCTATCTTGACGAAGCTGACAATCCTGACCTGCCCGCGGGCTCATACAAACCCTTCTGGCTGTATGAAGCTACTGAGGGCATTGTGCTGACACCTGATGAGGTTGAACTGATCGGGCAACGGAACGCTGAGATCAATCAGGAGATTTCTGATGCCGCGTACGCTAACGGATGGGCTTTTGTTGATGTTCATGAAATTTTTTCGGAAATAAAAGCTTATGGCCATGAACTGAAGGACCAGTACGGGGCAGGGTCCGGCGTGTTCATATCCACCGATTATCTGGGCGGCCTGTTCAGCCTTGACGGTGTTCATCCCTCAGTTACCGGACATGCTGTAGCCGCGAATCACATTATTGAGGGCATAAACGGCACCTACGGAACTGGCCTCGGATATGTGGATGAATACCAGGCTTCGCAGACCGACACCCTCTTCCAGGATCCTTATGATCCCAGAGGACTGATAAACGGCTGGATCGGAAGAAGTCTGCATTTCATTATTGATCTGTTTGATTAATGTGCCTGAATAAGTAAGTATCTTGGTGTAATTTTTTCCTGCTTATAACGCTTTTTGGGGAGGCCGCTCTGTCCGTGAACTCAGATTTGAACATCATTTACGCATGTTCAAGGGCACGTTCACGGCCCTCCCCTAAATCCGTTATAGTCAGAATTTTTTGTATGTCAGACCTCCGAGGTTTTTAAAACTTTGGAGGTCTTTGCGTCAAAATTTCTGACCGGACACTTATCTGACCGATGATCAAGTTTTTGCCCCCGACACAAAGCCTGTCTTTCCTGCGAACCGCCCCCGTTACCGGCAAGGATGAATTCCTGCATTAATCAATAAGGAGGTTATCATGCAAAAGTCAAACAAGTATGATTATCTTTACTGGTGATCGTCTCGTATGTCGTTTACGCTTATGAGAGAAAACTCCTCCGTGCCGTATTTCCAACCATACGGCTACTACAGCAAATCATAAATTCGTCACCCCCTTGTATCTATTATATAAGAAAGGGGGGGACGAATTTACGAGTTGGTGTACTACGTTGAAGACGGCAAGGTGGTGGGCTTTGAAATCCCGCCGGGACAGTTCGGATTTGTCAATCCGAACCGTGTATGAGGGTAAGTTCGACGGTTTTCACCGAATACTTACAAAAAAAACCATAAAATCGGAGTCGTTTTGCCATGTTTCAAAGACTGTATGTACACAACTTCAGATGTCTGGAAAATTTTGAACTGTCCATGAAAGAGATGCCGTCTGCGCTGCTGATCGGAAAAAACGGTGCAGGCAAATCGTCCATTGGCATTGCATTGGAAGTGCTTCAGAGTGTCGGCCGAGGCATAAACAGAGTAAGAGAGCTTGTCAGTTATAAAGATTTCGCCCGGGGAAGGTCTGATGTCCCGATGCGGTTTGAAATGGAAGTATTGCTGGATAAGAAGTTATACAAATATATCCTTGCCTTGGAGTTGCCAGAAAATTTCAGAGAACTTCGGATTTTTGAAGAGCAACTGACAGTTGCAGGAAATCCGATTTACTCCCGGGAAAAAGCTCAGGTCACTCTTCACACCAGTTCACGAAATAATGAGGCTCAGTTTATGGTGGATTGGCATCTTGTTGCCCTTCCGGTAATTCAGGAGCAGTCAGAAACTGATCCGCTTCATATTTTTAAGACATGGCTTGCCCGCATGATCATTTTAGCCCCGATCCCGAGCCTGATGACCGGAGACTCCGATGGTGAAACTTTGGAGCCGGAGCGAGACTGTTCAAACTTCGCTGAATGGTTTTCCGGGTTGCTCAGTCGCTATCCTGCCGCGTACACGCAGATTGACAAATATCTCAGGGAGGTCATGCCTGACATTAAGGATTTTTTTAATGAACTTATCGGCAAAGACTTCAAAACCATGATTGTCCGGTTTGAAGAAAATAATGCGAATCTGAGTGTTGACTTTGAGGCCTTGTCTGACGGTGAGAAATGCTTTTTTCTCTGTGCTGCTGTCCTGGCTGCCAACAGACACTACGGGCCACTTTTCTGCTTCTGGGACGAGCTTGACAGCCATCTCTCTTTATCAGAAGTCGGACATTTTGTGATGTCCCTCCGACGCTCTTATGAGGCTGGCGGCCAAATCTTGGTGACATCTCATAACCCTGAGGCAATCCGAAAGTTTTCAGATGAGAACACCTTTGTGATTGACCGGAAAAACCACTTGGAGCCAACCCTGGTAAGACTGCTCAGTGACATGTCTGTCAAAGGTGATCTTGTGGAACTCCTGATTAGTGGCGATATGGAACTATGAGCGTAAATAAGTATAAGCCACACATTTTTGTGTTACCCGAAGACGATGCCAATCGCCAGATTGCAAACGGATTTTTTCTCCAGCCAAACATTAATGACTGCGCCATTCAAATCAGGCCATCTTCCGGTGGTTGGAAAAAAGTTCTGAATTCCTTCACGGATAATCATGTCTCCGGAATGCACAAATACCCAGACAGAATGATAGTTTTGCTTATTGATTTTGATCGGGATGAAGACCGAC
>JAOZLU010000347.1:4109-7425 GCA_029934695.1 Desulfobacterales bacterium
ATATGGGGGCATGATCTTCTCAAACACAACAAAACTGAATTGGATCGTATGATTTTGTCGGTCAGACCATTTTTGTTTAATTAATTAGTATCTGCTGAATTTCTCATTCAACAGATTGGTATTTCTGAAATGAAAAACACACACATTAAATACTTCATAGTACCTGGCATCATTCTCATCGGCCTTTCCCTGGCGGCCATCCTGCTGATATACGGCTCGGGAAAAGACGCGGATCATAAAACAGTCACTGATGAAAAATCGTCTCTTACGACTCAGGCCCGGAAAAGGGATTCAGAAGCATCAGAGGAGAAACCGAGTCTCCTTGAAAAACAGGTAAAAAAGACTCATCCCTCCCCGTCAGAACTCCATGAGGATGAAGTCATGCACCATGAGGAAACAGCGGAAAGAGACCCGGAACCGGACATGGATGATCTGAAAGCCGAAGACGAGCGGGAAATCATGCGAATGAGGGAGATGCTTCCGGGAAATATGTGGATTCCGGGCGAGCCGACTCAGGAGGAGAGCCGTGAACATCAGAACACACTGAGAGACATGGTGATTCTGGAGAACAAATTACGGAAAGACGCGGCAACCGGAGAAGAAAAAAGGACATATTATGAATATAAAATCAGAATGATTGATGACCGGATTGCCATTATCCGATATTATCAGAAAAGGACAAAGGAACTTGAAGAGGATACCGGCAGGGATTATCTTTCTGATCAGGATATGGCGCATGGAAACAACGCTGTAACAGAACTTGAATATAAACGGCAGGAATATGTCAGGTCTTTGTCGGAAGTAGAAGATGAACCGGATAAGCCATACGAATCGGATAAGCCGAGTAAACCGGATGAGAGTTAAGATAATGACACATAAAATTAAATGCCTGAAAATGAAGATCACCACTTTCCTGATCATTCTTTTTTTGATCATCTGCCCGGGGCCACGGACTGGTGCTCAGGGTGCAAAAGCAACTTCCGCCCCCCTCCTGTCCGATGCTGTGACAAAACAGTATTACCGCTGGCTGGAGGAGAAAGAGGAGGCTGTCCCTGAGTTGAAAAACGCACTGAAACATGAGAACTGGCGGATGAGGACCCATGCCCTGCTTGCCATGGGTAAGACACGCGACAAAAGTCTGATTCCGATTATCCTTGAAACATTGAAAAATGATGTTCACATTTCTGTAAGAAACTGTGCGGTCATCGCTTTGGCTGAATTGGAAGCCGGATCAGCGGTTCCCTATCTTCTCACTCTTCTTGAATCGGATCATGTAGTGCCCAAAGAGAAAAAAGTGGCTCAGAAACCCCTGATTGAAGCATTCGGAAAAATAAAAGACCCGCGCGCAGTAAGCCCGTTGTATGAACTTCTTTTTTCAAAAAGGGGAACTCTCAGACGCACGGTGACAGAGTCGCTAATTGCCATAGGTGATCCGTCTGTTTCCCACCTTCTGCTCAAGAACGTGTCAAAGATCAAAGAACACCGGCTGGAGAGAAATGTGGCGGAGATATTAGGAGAACTTCCGGTCTCAGGTGCGGAACAATATCTCCTGGATCTGCCTGAAAGTCCGGACCGGATAAGCCGGATCGCGGGAATAACCGCGCTCGGAAAGATACGATCCCAAAAAGCATCTCCCCTGCTGATCAAATTTCTTGAAACCGGGGAAAAAGAAATGGTTGAACACATTTCTGAAGCCCTGGTCCAAATTGATTCGCCGGATGCGGTCGAGCCGCTTTGTGCATTGCTGACAAAGAAAAACCCGCTTATAGCCATGACTTCCGCGCATATTCTTTCTAAAATGTCGGCCGGTCCGATTCCTGAGGCAGTCTATGCGCTGTTTGAAAATAACCCTTTGATAAACGGGCCGGCCGCTTATACGCTGGGCCGGAAGAAGTATGAAAAGGCGTTGCCGCTTATCCGAAAGCGTCTCAAAGACCCCGGACAAAGCGGCCAGGACGAGATGGCCCGGGCACTCGGATGGATGGGGGACAGGGAATCGGTTCCCCTGCTTATTTCGATTGCGGAAAGGAAGAGCAGACACGGTTCAGCAGGTGCAATATGGTCCCTCGGGCAAATCAAGGCCCGGGAAGCGGTTCCGGTTCTTCTGAAGCTTCTCGACCAGAGGGATCCGCAACTCACCCCCAGAATCATATCAGCTTTGGGCAATATCCGGGACAGGGAGACAGCCGGCCCTCTGATTCGTCTTTACTATGAGACCGGACGCGGGTATTCGCTTCTCATCGCAGACGCACTCGGAAATATCGGGGGACCCGAGGTCATTGAATTTGTCAAAGATAACATTGACTCGAATGACAAGGCTCGCAAAAGGGCCGGGGGACACGCTCTCTCTCAAATGCGTGACAAGGTGTTTGTCCCATATTTCATCACGTTGCTGGATCACAAGGACCGGCTGATCCGAGAGTATGCGATGCGGGCACTCAGAAAAAGTACGGGCCTGAAATATCATACAGCAGATGAATGGAAAAAAGTGGGAACAGGGAATAGAGAATAACGAACTGTCTGTCCTGCCTGCGTAGCTTTCCCATGTCACAACTTCCCTTTCATCACAAGGACCCTTTTGACCGCCTGCTGATCGAAAAGTTTTCGTCACAAAGACCTCCGAGGTTTTTGAAACCTCGGAGGTCTTATGCACGTTCTGAACAGCGGTTCAGAATCAAGAGCGCAGATAATCCGTGAAATCAGCGTTAATCAGCGTCAATCTGCGGTTCAGAACCTTTCGGATTTCATATGTTCATACAAATGCAGAAACCCGTGAAATCTGCGTCAATCTACGGTTCAAATACCCCAATTACGCATTTTGCCACGGTATTTACCACATTGACAAATTCATTTTTCACTGATAGGTAACGGACAAAATTACACAAAAGATGGAGCGCACAAGCATTTTTGAATATCATCAATAAAGATTTGTTCAACGGATTTGAGGGACTGTGCCAGGGATGCTTTTCAGTAACCACAGAGAGCCGCGGAGGAGGCACAGAGAGCCACAGAGTTCTTACTGTTTTTCCTGCATATCAGGGAAACAGGGAATGGTTGGGCATTGCGAACCCTCGCACAGGGAAAAAAATCTGATTATAACGGATTCAGGGGAGGCTTCCGCACCTGCCCTCAGACAGCTCCGGCCGAACGTGCAGGTTTAAGCTTTGCTTTGTGTCCCTTTGTGCCCCCTTTGTGTCCTCTGTGGTTAAAAAGGTGCGATGCAGGGCTGATTTCAGGCCTCCCCTGAAAGCGTTATAATCAGAAAAAAATTAAGCAAAAAAAACTGAGGTGAAAAAATGTTGCAGCAAATACAGCT
>JAOZLU010000945.1 GCA_029934695.1 Desulfobacterales bacterium
TGTCACCACCGGCGCAGGCACATGCGTCTCAAACACCGCTTCAAGATTGACTGAATAACTATCTTCGATTTCAATGGGTTCCACACTCCATTTGTAAGAAACCAACTGTCTTTGCAGAAACGCCTCGACATCCTTTGTCATACCCGGGACAATCTCAATGGTGGAATGATGCGTGCCGTGTTTCTCCGCTCTGACTTCGAGGGAATAGCGGCCTTCATTGATGTTTTGAAGGAGAAAAAGCCCGGTTTCATCGGTAACGCCTTCGGCAATTGTGGTCCCTGAAAACGCATCTTTGATGATGACTTCGGCGTCTGCCACATTGGGATGATCATCCGCAAAATAGGTGAATTCATCTGTGGCGGTAATTTTCAAATTCCCTTTTGCCTCTGAAACAGCGGTGAATTTGAATCCGATACGTAGATTCGTGTTCGTTCCCGATACCACGATGTCACCGCTGTACGGCCCCAAATTCATATCCGCAGGCGGGGAGAGCATGAGCTGGACCTTGCTTTTCTCCCCGGGGCCGAGTGTGCCGATGCTAACGGGCGTGACGAGCTTCAGCCATGATGATTCGGGCATCAGCATAGCCAAATTTCTTGCGGATGCGCCGCCTGCATTGGAAAGCTCAAATTCGTATATGCGCTGTTCACCTCTGAGCATCCCGGATTCCAGATAGCCCGGATTTGTCACGAGTTTCGGTCTTGCGGGAATGACGGTAATGTCGAAAGTGATGCTGGCCTCACCGCCGTTGCTGCTCGTGAATTTCACAACAGCTTCGTTTTTCAAAACAGAATCATCGCTTGCCGTAACGGCATATTGAACACTTCCCGATGCCAGACTTCCCAGATTCGGAGGGGTTTCCAGGTTTATTGAAATGTTCTCGGCCGCATTCTGAACCACTGCTGAGATACCTGAAATATTGATCTCTCCGATATTTCCGAGATTGATCTGTCCGCTTGCCGAACTCCCGGGAATCAGATTCAGTTCTATCCGATCCGGCGCTGCGGTGAGAAGTTTGGCATGGGCAAAGGTGAAGGGGCGCACGGCAATGTTGTCGTCTTTGTTTGTTTCTTCCACTGCGCCCGCGCTGTCTGTTTTGAGGATGATATAATATGAACCGGGGGATATGTCCGGGATTTTCAGAGTCTGGGTTTGCGAATAATCGCTCTCTGCGGCCAGAACTTCGCTTCTGGGAAATTCGCCGAGAAGAGTGTCGCCGTCATCCAGAACATTGTCCGATGAGAGATACAAATGATCAACCCATGAACCTGCTGTGTTTCCCTGACCTGTGTTTTGGATTTGCCAGGTTATTTCCGGCTGGTTGGCGGATGTGGCTGAGGAGGGGACGCTGAATACGGAAACGGACAGGTCCGGGGGATAAATCGGTTGGGGAAGGTGAACATCAGAATCAACCAAAGCCGCCCCATCAATAAATACAGCAGTATGCCCGTTGCCGCTCATGTCAACACTGCCTTCGTTAAACGGCCAGTAAGCAGCCAGCCCGCTTTCCTTTCCTGTAAGCCCCTGATTCATGTTGGTCTGAATTTGTTCCTGTGTAAACGGAATGTTCCAAATCTGCGATTCATCAACAACGCCGTCAACATAGGAGGTTAAATCTGACGGATTATTCCTCGCCCCCATCAAAAATTTTATGTCACTTTCCCCTTCAAATGTATAATTGAAACTTGTTATTTCAACGCCATTCACATACACCTTTGCAACCGAGCCATCCCCGACCAGAGCGAGATGATACCATTTGCCAAGTGTGATGCCTGAAGGTACAGGCGTGTCATCATTGTCTATATATCCATTTCCAAGACCGGCATACAGATAATTTCCTTCAGTTATGCCTAAATACAGCCGATGGTCATTTCCATCATGTGCGCCGATAGCCTGTGTTTTGTCAACAGCATCAAATTTGACCCAATACATCAGGGTCTTACTATT
>JAOZLU010000946.1 GCA_029934695.1 Desulfobacterales bacterium
AAAGGTGCGATGCAGGGCTGATTTCAGGCCTCCCCTAAAAGCGTTATAATCAGAATATATTTTTACAGAGGAGATGAATAATGTCAGAAACTTTTCAATGTGTCAAAGCTGATATTGATATGACCGAGACAACTGACGGCAGTCTGGTTTTGCAGAACAAATCGCCCCTGGCATCTTATCCCGCCAATCTGGGCGTATGGCTCCGTAAACATGCCGAAACATCGCCTGACAAGCATTTTTTGCAACAGCGGGACGAGCAGGGCAGATGGTATGGCCTGACTTATGCCCAAACTCTGGACAGTGTTAATCGGATCAGCAACGGACTCATCGCCAGGGGATTGGACAGGACCCGGCCGATTGCGATTCTCTCTGAAAACAGCATCAGCATGGCGCTCATCCAACTGGCTGCGATGCAGGTCGGCTTGGCAGCAGTGCCTGTCAGCTATGCCTATTCCGTGCGCTCGGAAACCGGTTCTCATATCCGGCATATCCTGGATGTGAGCAGGCCCTCCATGCTTTTTATGTCCGATGCTGATGTTCATATGACCAAACTCAGCCAGTGGGACAATGATGATCTGGAGCTTTACGCATTCTCCAACAGCAAGTCTCATGACGGGGTCCGCCCCTTTACGAGCCTGTCTGACGAGTCTGGGACATTGTCCCCTGAAAGTCAGGCCCGGTTCGACGCTGTCACGCCTGACACGCTGGCCAAAATCCAGTTCACCTCCGGCTCCACCAACCTGCCCAAAGGCGTTGAGGTGACCCACGGCATGATGGTGACGAACCAGACAGGCATATCCCAGATGTGGCCTTTTTTGGATGAGAACGATGTTGTGGTTGACTGGATGCCCTGGAATCATACGTTTGGCGGCAATTTTGTTTTCAACATGACGCTTATGCACGGGGGAACTTTTTACATTGATCATGGCAATCCCACGCCAATAGGCCTGCCCACAACCATTCAGAATATCAAAGATATCTCCCCCACCATTTATTTTGGCGTACCGCGCAGTTTCACGGCGATTTATGCCCGTATGCAGGAGGATGAGACTTTGAAGCAGGCTTTCTTTAAAAATCTCAAGTTCATCTTTACCGCGGCCGCCGCTCTGGATCAGGCCACTTATGAAGGCATGAAAGCGATGAGTGCGGAGGTGCGCGGTGAGTCCGTGCCGTTCTTTTCCGGCTGGGGCAGTACTGAAACCTCGCCGGATTCAACGCTCGTTTACTGGGAAATCGGCGATGCCCGTGTCATAGGACTGCCGATTCCGGGCGTGAAGGTGAAGCTGGCTCCGGATTCTTCGGGCAAACTGGAGCTGCGGGTGAAAGGACCGAATGTGACGGTCGGCTATTACAAGAATGAGGAGGCCACGAGAGCGGTCTTTGACGAGGAAGGGTATTACTGCACAGGAGATGCAGGGAAATTTCTGAATGCGGACGATCCCAGTGCCGGTCTTATTTTTGACGGCCGTATTGGCGAGGATTTCAAACTGACGAGCGGGGTATGGGTGAATAACAGCCGTTTGCGAGGAAGCATCAACGAACTGGGACAGCCTTTCCTCCTTGAAGTCGTCATTGCCGCACCCAACCGGGATTATCTCACGGGGCTTGTCTTCCCGAACCTGCCTGCTCTGCGTGAGCGTTTTGGTGAGGCAGGTCATGCCTGCCCTGAAGATGCTGATTTTCTGAAGAATGAGGCTGTCACGGGGTTCTTCCTCAACATCTTCAAACAGCACAACACAGCACAAAAAGGCAGCAGCGGACGTTTTGAGCGGTTTGCACTGCTCACGGAACCACCCCGGATTGACAAAAATGAGACCACGGACAAAGGATATATCAATCAGAGCGCTGTCCTCAGTCATCGGGCGGACACTGTGGAGAAACTGTACGCGGAATCTCCATCCGGGAATGTGATTATCATTGATACCCGGAAGTGAAAAAGCTGAAAG
>JAOZLU010000947.1 GCA_029934695.1 Desulfobacterales bacterium
TGACAAATTGTGCTTCCTTGCAGCCCATAAAAATCGAACCGCACAAGGCGTGTCCCTTATGCGGTATGTATCCGGCCCGTTATCCACAGTTCAATTGTCAGATAGTCTTTAAAGACGGCAGCTATGAAGCATTTGACAGTGCTGTCGGGCTGCTGGTGTATCGGCTTTTTCCCGATAATACCGGGATAAAGCTAAAACCCATTGCCCAGATTTATTTTAAGGACTATTTAAAAGAGGGCTGGCTTGAGGCCGGCAAGACCTTTTTTGTGACCGGATCAGAAATCATGGGGCCGATGGGGGTCGAGTTTCTGCCGGTAGACAGCGAACAGGCCGCTAAAGAGCTTAAAAAACAGGAGCAAGGACAAGATATCACCCATTTTAAAGAGATAAACCGGCAGTATATGATCAAAGCCGCTAACGCCGGATGGTTACATTTTTTGGCAAAGAAACTGGTACTTCAATGAAGATTGAATTTCCGAAATAATATTCACCGCAGAGCACGCAGAGACCGCAGAGGCAAACAAAATAATTATTGGTTTTTTCTCAGCGTTCTCAGCGACCTCTGCGGTGAGACAACCATTTGAATAAGAACCTTATGTCTAAATAATAATGACTTTATTAGTAATTAGAGCAGCTGCCTTCGTTATTCTTTTCCTTTTAATCATTGCCTGTAAGGGTGGAAACGAAGAACAGCTGCCGGTTGATTTTGTCTGGGACCGGGTCGCATGTGAAGAGTGCAAAATGGCGCTTAGCGACCCACGTTACTCAGCTCAAGTCATAGACCCCAACGGCAGGGCTTATTACTTTGATGATATCGGCTGCGCTATTTTATGGTTGAAACGACAGCCCTGGAAAGATAAAGCCCGTACCTGGGTCAATGACGTCAAAACCACCGAGTGGATTGAAGCGGAAAAAGCCAACTGGATATACGGAGACCCTCAGACCCCGATGGGTTATGGTTTTGCAGCCACGCTTTCTCCGGTTGAAAACGCGCTGGATTATGAAACGGTGAAAAAATGGATGTTTATCGGCAAAACCCTGGTCAATGAAAATCTGGTCAAACATCTTGGCACCAGCAACAAACAACCGAGTGTTGGGAAACAGCCTGATGTTAATTCCGATGAAAAAAACTGAGAGTTACTAATGCAGCAATAACTATTTAGACATGGCATGCTTCTATTAAAATGTTGTATTCACCGCAGAGTTCGCAGAGAACGCAGAGAAAAGCCATATCTTTATCACGCCTTGCGGATTTTGCCTCTGCGTGCTCTGCGAGCTCGAGCGCAGCGGGCGGTGAACTTATGTCTAAATAATAATGAACTCATTAGTAAGTCCCGCTGAAGGTAAAAAGTGACGGAAAAACAGAATAATAGACCTATTTCAAGGAGAAAATTTCTTAAGACCTCGACGCTGGTCGTAACCGGTACCGCCATTGCCTATGGCGCGGTCAGCGTTCCGCTTTTAAGAAAAAACCGGCGACTGCTGCGTCCGCCGGGGGCCTTGGATGAGGATATTTTTTTGGCCTCCTGTATCAAGTGCGGTCAGTGTTTGCAGGTCTGCCCGCCCCAGGTCATTAAACTGGCCGGGATCAGTCAGGGATTTGGTCTTGGGACCCCCTATATAATTCCCAGGGAGGGCGCCTGTATTTTATGCAGCGGTTTACCCTGTGTCCTGGCGTGTCCGACAGGGGCACTGGCCCACGAACTCTCACTGGGAAAAGATTCGGAAATGGGTCTGGCCGTGATCAGCCATCCGGATACCTGTCTTTCAGTTCGGGGAGTTAATGATCTGGTTTATCGGCTGGAGAATCTCCACAAAAAGAGAACATCTTCTCCGGATCAAACCGAATTAAAGGATATTCTGACGTCTTTAATACAAAGATTGACCGAAGATGAAAAAAAAGCATGGCAGCACAGATTCTCTTTGCCGGAAATATCGCCAGAAAT
>JAOZLU010000348.1 GCA_029934695.1 Desulfobacterales bacterium
CCGGATCTGTCTGAGGGCAGGTGCGGGAGCCTCCCCTGAATCCGTTATAATCAGTATATTTTGATTTACAGAGGAGAAATAAGGAGAAAGTGGAAGGTTGAAAGTGAGATTCAAGTTTTACGGAGCTGTCTTTTTTGATAAAGATCATGGCTTTCAGCCAAAACAAAGCATGAAAGTCACTTTTCACTTTTAATCAGCAAATCAAAAAATAGCAGTGCAGCGTATCTGAGCCTGCCCTGAAATCAGTCGTACTCGGAGAGTTCGCATGGAAAAAAGCATCGCCCCTGATATTGAGAAACAAATTGCAGCGTTGTTAAACAAGAAGAAAAAGGACTATCTCACAGTAGCGCAGATCAGAAACGGCCTTTCTGCTGTTTTGCTCAGGCGGATGGGCCTTATAAAAAACAGATCGCTCGCAACAGATGTTCTCAAATGCCTCAAACCTTATCTGGGAAGCAATATAGACACATACAAAGGCGCACGATGCGCTTATATCGGCTTTAACATGTCTTTGAAAGATATTATTCTGGACAAAATCAGACGAAATCCCGGCATATCCTCAAAGAATCTGGCCAGAAATTTGCCGATGCTCAAAAAAGAGTTTATTTCCAGCCTCAACAAACTTCTGGAAACCGGTACCGTCATCTGCACTTTCAATGAAAACCATACGCCCTGTCTGAGAATTCTCAATAAGATCGGAATGCAAATGATGCTTGAAGAACGCCCTGTGAATGGCCGCACCGTATTCAAGACAGCTTACGATAAAGTGGGCAGGGGTCAGAGCATTGTCCGCATTCATCGCATCCGGGAATACCTGAACTGGCCCGGAGAGCGATTCGATCTTATGCTGGTCAGCTTAATGGCGGATTATACCATTGAACTTCATGGCGGAGATCCTTCCATAATGACCGAAAAAGAAATAAGAGATTCCTTTACGGATGAAAACGGCGTACTTTATATTAATTTGACTTGGTGGGGAAAAAATGATGAATGATAATGAAAAGAAACTCAGCGCCCTGAGGGAAGAAAATCCCTTCACCTCCTCAAGTGTCGGAGACCCTTGGGAAGATAAATATCCGGATGTCAGATCCATTAATGAACGTGCTTTTAACGAGATTTCCCAACTCATATATCAGAAAACCAAAACACCTGTCCTTCCCTGCGCCGGGCTGGTGTTCGGGGAAGTCGGCAGCGGCAAGACGCACCTTGTGAGCAGAATTCTGAAATACGGCAAACAAACGAATTTCCCCTTTTCTTTTGCTTATATTCAGCCCATTGAAGATACAGAACAGACGTATCGCTATCTCCTGCGGGAAGTCATTGTGAACCTCTGCTACCCGGTGAACGCTTCCTCGAATGCCACCCAACTGGATATCATTTTGGACAAAATTTTCAGAGAGGTCACTAAAAAAAATTCCAAAGCACCCGGAAAATTCGGGAATCTCGGCATTGGAGAGTTGAAAAGTCTGGGAATCAGAGGATTAAAAGATTTGGGGAAAAAGGAACTCAGCAAGTCCTCATTTTCCCATTTTCTCAATTCCTCGCTAAAAAATTTTGGAAAAATTGTCAAGGAGGTCATTGAAGGCCCCGGAACTTCTGAGGAAGAAAAAATCGAAACAAAGGCCATCGGCTTTCTGCGGGCAAAATTCCCTGCTATCCCCAAGGACTTTCTGAAGGTGTTGCTCCAATACCAGATTCCCGGAAAACGATCCGCTGTCATGGACTGGCTGAAAGGTATCGCTATTGACGATGAGGATGCCTCACTGATCGGGGTGTCTGACCGTCTGAAAGATTCCGCATCGCTGCTGGAACAGAAATCCCGCAATATTCTGAGTTATCTCGGCATGCTGCTTGTGGATTACGGCCAGCCTCTGGTAATATGTTTTGACCGTCTGGAAAATTACGACACAGAGGAAAAAATCCGGTCACTCGGGAAAATGATCGAATTTCTGGTGGACAAAGCCAAAGCCATGCTGCCCCTTGTTTTTGTCAGAGGACAGCAATGGGAGGAGAAGTTCACAAAAAAATTGAACCAGCAGGTCATCACACGGCTCAAGACCAATGAATTCCAATTGAAAGGATGTAATCAGGCCCAGGCATTGGAGATTGTCGGAACCCGCCTAGCCTTGGTGTATGGAAATCCGAAATTCGGAATTCAGCATTCGGATTCCCAGAAGTTTGGAGCGTTTTTTCCTTATGACAAGGACAAGCTGACGAATATCTTCAAGATGCGCCTTCACAGTCCGAGACAGGTGATCATGCTGGCAAATCAGCGTCTGAAACAGATACTCTATCCTGAGACAGAACAGACCAGAGTGGTTTTTCCCCTTGACAAACTGCAGGATGAGTTTGAACATCAGTGCAACCTGATCCGGGCTGATTTTGACCGTTATCCGCCTGACCGGAGCCGACTGCGCCGCACATTGGAACTTTATCTGAACCATAACCCTTCCAAAAGCGGATTTGAGCTTGATTCCCTCAGCCGACCGGAAGATAAATATAAGGATTTCGAGTGCAGGGTCACATCTCCTGATCAGATTTCCGAAGCTTCGGAAGTCTCCGGCACTGATACAGTTTTTATTATAGATATCGAGCTGAACAATTCGTATGTCAGAGCCAGCATCAAAAGGGGAATTGATTTCCTGGAGGAATGCAATACCGGCAAAGCCGTCTATATTCGGGATGTGCGATATGCGATTCCGCGGCCGCCCAAATGGAAAGCGACAAACGACATGCTTGATCATTTCAAAGAACTTGGAGGGCATGTCATCCTTTTGGACAAGGAGGATGCGATTAAATGGTACGCACTGGCACTTCTCAACTATGCGGTGAAAGAAGGCGATGTGACCATTGCCGACGAAAATCATCATACAAAGTCCGTATCGTCTGAAGAACTGGCGGTTTTTGTGCAGGAAAGAATCCACAGCAGCAAATCACATCCGGGGCTTCAGCGTATTGGCGAAATTATGAGAGGATAAACCGGGCGACTTTGTGATGCCCTGTGACACCTTATGATACTCGTGGGGGATTGGCAAATCCTCCGCATTCCGGTTCGGATTTGCCAATCGTTTCTGATTCTAACGGATTTTGTGGTTGCATAAGACTGATCCCTGCAAACCGCAGATGAACGCAGGCAGACGCTCACTGCCTGTGCATCCGGTCAGAGTGCGGGAGCATCAGCGTTAATCCGCGTTCATCTGCGGTTTGCAAGGATCACAGCTATCTGCAACCACAAAATCCGTTAGAATCAGCATCATTTGAAAATTTTTGGGAAGTTATTTTTTTTTGGACACTTAAAAACCACAATACATCATTTGAAAATTTTTGGGAAGTTATTTTTTTGGGACACTTAAAAACCACAGAGAGCCGCAGAGGGCCACAGAGGCCCATACTCTGTGCTTCTCTGTGCCTCCTCTGCGGTTCTCTGTGATTGTCAGGGCGTGTTCACAGGGCTCCCCTGAATCCGTTATAATCAGGAATTTTTCAGCTTTTTCCCGCCGAAGAGAAAAAAAAAACAGTTGCATCCGATAAAAAATGGTGATATACATTTTTCAAACGCAGATAACAGCCGGATAAAAGATCCGGTTCATTAAATTCGGAACAGCAAATGTCCGGTTTCCAGGTAGTCTTACCGGTGGTTATCCATGCTCTTTATGTGTTTCCCGGGCATCAGACGGCAATTGACAGATTCCGTCTTTCTCCTTCCGGAAAGCTCGAAGTTGTTCCTAAATCAAAGTATGACTGGCTTCCATGATGGTTGCTCTGTAAAACTGCTCTGGATCAAAGCCGCCATGAACGCTTATTAATAAAGCCTTCATGAAAAAATTTCAAAAATGTGTTAAGGGAAAAAAATAATGCCCCACAAAATTGATGTTGAAAATCTGTATAAAATCTTCGGCCCGCATCCTGAAAAAGCACTCAAGCTTTTAAAGGAAGGAAACACCAAAGATGAGATCATGAAAATGACCAAACACGGTGTCGGTGTCGCAAACGCGTCGTTTTACGTGGATGAGGGCGAGATACTGGTCATCATGGGTCTTTCAGGAAGCGGCAAATCAACGCTTGTCCGATGCATCAACCGGCTTATCGAGCCGACTTCCGGGAAAGTGCTTGTGAACGGGCAGAATGTTACGCAGCTGACCACGGAAGAATTGCGTAAATTCAGACAGAAAAATTTCGGAATGGTCTTCCAGAACTTTGCTCTCTTCCCCCACAGAACAGTTTTCCAGAACGTGGAATACGGGCTGGAAATCCAAAATGTGGATCCCGAAGAGCGGAGGGAACGTGGAATGCAGGCTTTGGAGCAGGTGGGCCTTAAAGGATGGGAAGACTCCAAACCCTCCCAACTGAGCGGCGGTATGCAGCAACGCGTCGGACTGGCCCGCGCACTCGCGCTTGATGCGGACATCATGCTCATGGACGAGGCTTTCAGCGCACTGGATCCCCTCATCCGGAAGGATATGCAGGACGAGCTGCTGACATTGCAGGATGAAATGCAAAAGACCATCGTGTTCATCAGTCATGATCTGGACGAGGCAATCAAACTCGGCGACAGAATCGTCCTTATGAAAAACGGGGCCATTGTTCAGGAGGGAACCGCGGAGGAGATACTGACGAATCCTGTGGATGACTATGTGGCCAGATTTGTTGAAGACGTGGATATGAGCAAGGTGCTGACCGCTGAATCGGTGATGGTGAAGCCGGCAGAAAAGGCCTATTTCAAAACAGACGGGCCAAGAGCAGCCCTGCGTAAAATGAAAACCGCCGGCATATCCTCCATTTTTGTCCGTAAAGACCGAAAACTGGCAGGGATGGTGACCGCCATTGATGCTGTCAAAGCCGTGGAGAGAAGAGACAAGACATTGGAAAATATTATGACTCATGATTTTGTGAAAGTTTCCCCGGAAATGCCGGCCAATGAGCTGATTCCGTTTTTGGCTGACAACAGTTATCCCCTAGCCGTGGTGAACGAAAAAAACAGACTGCTGGGCGTGATCATAAAAGGATCGCTGCTGGCAGGACTTTCAGAAAGAGGTGCAAATTAATGGAAAATTATCGGATTCCAATCGGACGCTATATTGAAAAGTTCATTGATTTTTTTGTTGAAAATTTTTCCTTCATCACCAAATCATTCTCCGAGGTGACAGAAAACGGCCTGGAAGCTGTGGAGGCCGGGATGATGCTCATCCCCCCCCTGCTGTTCATCCTTCTTTTTTCTTTGCTGGCCTGGTATCTGAGTCGTAAAAACAGGGGAATAACCCTGTTTTCCGTTCTGGGACTCCTGCTGGTATGGAATATGGGCCTGTGGGAAGCCACCCTCAGCACCATTTCACTGGTTCTGATATCCACGCTGTTTGCCATTATTATCGGGGTCCCGCTGGGTATTGCATCCTCTATGAATAATATCATTTATAAAATTGTCTTTCCAATTCTTGATATTATGCAGACCATGCCTGCGTTTGTCTATCTGATCCCGGCCATTCCCTTTTTCGGTCTCGGCAAAGTGGGGGCGATTTTCTCCACTGTCATTTTCTCCATGCCCCCGGCCATCCGACTGACCTGTCTGGGAATCAGGCAGGTTCCGAGGGAACTGGTTGAATGTGCGGAGGCTTTCGGATCTGACAGATGGCAGAAGCTGTTCAAGCTTGAGCTGCCCCTGGCCGCGCCCACCATAATGGCCGGCATCAACCAGGCGGTCATGCTCGCGCTGTCCATGGTGGTCATTGCTGCCATGATCGGGGCAAAAGGGCTTGGCGGCGAGGTCTGGCGAGCCATTCAGCGGATGGAGATGGGTATGGGGTTTGAAGCCGGTATCGGCATTGTCATAGTGGCAATTATTTTGGACAGGGTGCTGCAGAAAGTGGGCGCCCGAAATTAAACTTTTTTAATTTTTTAAGGAGGTGTTATGAGAAAGAAGTATGTTTTTTCGGCATTTGTCTGGGCACTTGCACTGTGTTTTCTCACCGCAGGTTCTGCATTCGCAGACAAGAAAAAAGTGGAAATTGCTTATGTCGAGTGGTCTTCGGAAGTGGCCAGCAGTAATGTGGTCAAGGCAGTGCTCCAGGAAAAAATGGGGTATAAATGTGAACTCACCGCTGTTTCGGTGGGGCCGATGTATGTAGCTGTTGCGGCCGGTGATGTGGATGGCATGGTCGCTTCATGGCAGCCATTGCAAAAGGCAAATCTGGACAAGGTTGCTAGTAAGTTGGACGACTTGGGCCCGAACATGGAAGGCGTACTCAGCGGTCTGGTCGTTCCGGATTACGTCACCATTAACTCCATTGAAGAAATGAATGCCAACGCGGACAAGTTTGACGGCAAGATCATCGGCATTGATCCGGGCGCGGGCATTATGCAAAAGTCAGAAATCGTCATAAAGGATTACGGTCTCTCCAAGTTTAAGCTTATGGAGAGTACCGGTGCGATGATGGTTGCTGCTCTCAAAGACGCGATCCGTCAAAAAAAGTGGGTGGTTGTCACTGGTTGGACCCCTCATTGGAAATGGGGCGTATGGAAGCTCAAATATCTGAAAGATCCCAAAGCGATTTACGGCAAAGTCAGCGACGGTTTCATCAAAACCCTTGTGCGAAAGGGCCTGAAGAAAGACATGCCTGATGTCTATAAGTTTCTGGACAATTTCAAATGGACAGGTGATGAGATGGCCGCGGTGATGGTCGCGATCAAAGACGGGATGAAACCGTATGATGCAGCCAAAAAATGGATTGCAGAGAACGGGGCCAAGGTTGATGGCTGGCTGAAATAAAAACCCGGCTTTTTTACTGACGGAAGTATCATCAGACTAAAATCATCTTGCCGGACGGGACGGGGTTTGCAATCCCGTCCGGCAATCTTAGCTTGATGCATACGGGAGTTAATTCCGAGGCTGAAACCCAAAGCAGGCCAATCCTTTAATCAAACATAAATTTGAACTTGAACTAAATGAAATGCAACCTTTATTCAAATTTATTTCAGAAATGCGAAATACGCTCGGCCGTCCCGATCCCCCGCTCCTCACAGAGCTGCATGGCCCTTCCGTCTGATTATAACGGATTCAGGGGAGACTCCCACACCTGCCCTCAGACAGATACTGCCTGAACGTGCAGGTTTAAGCTTTGTGCCCCCTTTGTGCCCTTTGTGGTTAAAAAAGGTGCGACGCAGGGCTGATTTCAGGCCTCCCCTGAAAGCGTTATAATCAGTTTTTTCGTTCTATCTTTCGTACTTCGCCAGAATTTTTTTCAACGTGCCGTCCTTTATAATCTTTTTCAGCCCGCTGTTAAACGCCTCCAATTTCTGCTGACCGTCGGGTATCTTTTTTGAAAACATAAGATGCAGTTTGTTTATAGAGCATACGCATAAACTCACAGACGGGTTGTAAGGATTAAAAAAAA
>JAOZLU010000349.1 GCA_029934695.1 Desulfobacterales bacterium
TAGCGGGTAACATGATTAACTTACACTACTATAACCCCTCAAATTTTATCAAAAAACAAAAATAAATAAATGAAATTGTCAAAACGTATTGTCAAGAAATTAGCGGAGATGATTTGCGGTGGTCATGGGGCTGTAGGAGGTTTTGAATGGACGAATTTTGTCTATCGAACGGGGCCGGAGCTTACTGAATTTTTCACCGATGATTGTGATCTGCCTTATGAACATTTTGGAACAAGAGTCAAGATGTCTTGACGGAACTCAATAAAGAAGAACCAAGTGGATCAGGATTCAGGAAAGGTTAAAAATATGTATAATCAAATAAGTAAAGATTTCAAGCCAAATGAGAGTAAAATAAAATCTTTAAAAATTAACAAGCTATTTGGGATAAAAGATATTGAAATCCCTTTTGAACATAATGCATTAATATTGGTGGCTGGCAACGGGGGAGGGAAAACAACCCTGTTAAATGCATTATATTCAATAATTTCTGACAGGTACTCAAACCTTAAAGAGCTTGATTTTGAATCAATCATATTAGAATTTGAATCAACTGATGAAAAAATAATAATAGATCATGAAATACTAAATAAAATTGTTGATTCCGATTCTCTGCCTTTAAAAAGAACTCGCGTGGTAAGATATTTGTCAAAAAATATAGGCGAAGATGAGACAATCAATCTTTGCAATTTAATAAAGCAAGATTTATATGTCGAGGCTGAGGCAATAATTCAAGACCATCTTCATAAAAGCCCTTCCACTCCCTCTGATATCATGCATGCCTTATCAAGAGCTGTGGAAATGTACAGTGATTATTTTTATTCTTCTGATATATTTTCAGGATATAAAAGTATCATTAAAAGGAATATCAGTCAAAATATTCTGTATTTTCCAACTTATCGAAGAATAGAAGAAGATTTGCACAGATTAGGGATATCTGAACGAGATGAGTTGATAATAAATAAGAAAAGCACCCTGATTCAATTTGGCATGAAAGATGTGATAAAAAGATTTGAAGAAATTGAAAAAGAAATAGAACATTCTACTATCACAGGGGTTTCAGAAATAACAACGAATATGCTTAATCAGTTAATGGACGGAATTCCGTCTATTACACAAAATGAAAAAGATGATATCAAATCCAAATTGGACAAGTTGGAAACCATACTTGAAAGACTCGAAAATATCAGAGGTGAGATGCTGCCTGTTGAGATTAAAAAAAATAATATATATTCATTAGTTGAATCCGAAAAGATATTTAAAGAGAAAAAGTACCAGGCTTTACTTTATTTCCTCGCCAGCATAATAAAAATTTATGATAAACAGGCTGATAAAGATAACAGGATAAAGAAATTTGCTGATATATGCAATAAATATCTCAGCCAAGATAAAAAAGTGGTTTATGATGAACGGACCGGAAGAATTTCTGTTGTCAAAACAAGAGACAGAAACATTATTGAACTCAGTAAATTATCATCCGGAGAAAAGCAGATCATATCGTTATTCTCAAAAGTATATTTGGATTTTTCAGGAAAAAATTTTATCCTCTTATTTGATGAACCGGAACTTTCATTATCAGTTGAGTGGCAAGAATCGCTTTTACCCGATGTTTTGGACTCGGACAGATGTGATTTGTTAGTTGCGGTGACCCATTCACCTTTCATATTTGAAAATGATTTGGTAAAATATGCAAAAGACCTGAAAATATATGAAAAAAATGGTTCTGAAAAATGAACAGGGTTGAGTTATTAAGAAGGTATTCCAGAAAAGCCGCACCAGTATTTAAACGATTTATTGATTTTGATCCTGACACATCGGACCTGTACTGCTTTTTTGAAGGCAATGATGATGGCAAATATTACAGGATAAGATTGGAAATGTATTCTGATGTTCCGACACAGCAACATCATTTTTTAATTTGCGGTGGTAAGCGTATTGTTTCGGAGCTATACGATATTATTGAATTGCATCCGGAATATAAGAACATAAGAGTCCTGTATTTCACTGATCGGGATTTTGATATTCCTATCAAAAATGATCCGACCACAGAAGCGAAAAAGGCGGCGGCTATCTATGAAACGCCTTGTTATTCCGTAGAAAATTTATATTCCAATGAACATACTTTCCAAAATATCCTTAAAACAGAATTCGGATTGGATATTGCAGATGAAGATTTTAATAATAGCCTGATATTATTCAAAGACCGCCAAAAAGAATTTCATAATGCAATAACCCTGATCAATGCCTGGATTTCCTGCCATAGAGATGTTGAAAGAGAAAACGGAGAGTCAAAATTAAATCTTAAAGAGAATGATACGAAAAAATATATTACAAAAATAATTCATATCTCATTAGAAAAAGTAGAAAAGAAGTACAGCCTTGAATCGTTGGAGAAAGACTTCATAAATTCAGTAAAGATAGCTGAAGATGTAATTGAAGAAAAGACAAAATATTTCAAAGGAACAGATCGGCAATGTTTTTTCAGGGGAAAATATGAATTTTTCTTCTTTCTTATTTTTTTATCCAAGTTAAAAGATGATGCTGTAAATAAAAAACCTGAATATTTTTCTAAAAAGTTAAAAATGGCCGGACAACTGAAATTACTGGTTACTGATTCTGATTCTATATCAAATATGTTAGGAAGATTATCTTCTTCAGCCATCACACCAAATTGTCTTACAGAGTATATAAAACGATTCAACAACAATTGAAAATAAATATCTGATCCAACGGTGATTGCTTTTTGACCCCTCTGCAACGCCCTGGCATCGACAGAGAACACAGCGTGCCCGCGGCAGCACGGTTGCGTGGCCCCACCCCTCACCGGATACTGACAAGGGAACAGTTTCAGCTATTCGGAAATGGCTGGAGAGAAACGGAGTGAGACCATGGTGGATATAATGGAAATAGATGGCTGCAAAGCTGTCATCAGATACGATCCTGTGCTTGGAAGGTTCCGTGGCGAGTTTGTCGGTCTCAGCGGAGGAGCCGATTTTTACGCGGCAGACATTGAAACGCTCAGGGAAGAGGGCAGAATCTCTCTCAGGGTGTTTCTTGATATGTGCAGAGAGGAGGATATTAATCCGTATAAGGAATACTCCGGCAGATTCGATGTGGGCATTCCGCCGGAACTGCATGCTGAAATAGCGGCAAGGGCGGCGGCTGAGGGTAAGAGTCTTAATCAGTGTGTCACCGATATGCTGGATGAGGTTATCCAATGTCAGCAGATGACCATTTAACCGGATGCTGCTCGTGTCAAGTTGAATTCAGGATACCGGGAATTGGGCGGGTGTATGCGGCGAAAATCCTGCCTGTTTTCCGAGAGGGCGAAACCGTATTCCGGGTCATCCGAATCTTGTGAAAGACAGGCTTGCCATGAAGCCCTACAAAATCAGCAAAAGAGGCGGCCTGAGACTGATTCAATGACAACGCAAAAAAGCTTGCGGATTTGGAAAATGAATTGGACCAAGCCATATTCATACCTTTGAAAGAGAAAGAGTATTTTAAGAAGTTTCATATTTCGGCAAATACGGTGGAATGGGAAAACGGGGCCGATTTTGCTCCCGAATTTCTGCGTTCTCTTTCGGAGCCGGTGTCTGACCTGCCGGAGCGGACGGCGGGAACGGCCGTTCCGGAAATGGCGGCAGGTTGCAAAATGGAAATCTTATGGTAACATCAGAACAGAACATACGCTGGACTGTCAGCGACAGATACGGAAACCTCATATATCTGACCCGGGAGCGATGGCTTCATATCACTGATGAATCAAATCATCCTGAAATGAGTGATTATGAGGAATATCTGAGGACAACGCTCAGAAAGGGCAAAAGAAGACAGGAACCCCTTAATCCCCGTAAATACAGATATTATCACCTGTTCGGTGATCTGCCTCATGTTGTGAATCATATTGTTGCCATTGTCCTTTTCGGTTTCAATATTGGCAGAAACGGGGAAACCGTGCCGAACAATTTTGTCGCAACAGCATTTTTCAAACATATCCGCCTGAAAGGATGACGTATGAGCAGAGAAACGGTCTATACTTATGACAGGGAATGCGATATTCTTTATATTTCCTTTTCTCCCGGTGAGAAAGCGGAGACGGCTGTCGAACTGAACGACAACATTCTGCTGCGTTTCAGCCGTTCTGAAAAACGTGCGGTCGGACTGACCCTGATGGATATCTCAGTGCTCCTGCAATTGGAAGAACTGGGACCCCGCAACTATCCTCTGACCGGGCTTGACGAACTGGAACAGTCCTGGAGAGATACAGTTGCTGAAATCATAACAAAGCCGCCAGTCAGTCAGATACTGAGAATATCGGTCTATACTCCGTCATCAGCCGATGCGGTTCCGATTGCTCTTGTTGAGAAGCCGCCGATTCCCATAGCTGCCTGAAAAAGCCTGTCAATCTGAGAAAAGCCGCAGCACAGTTGTGCGTCGGGCCGGGCATCATAAGGGGTGTACTGTTTCCAAAGAGGTTCGGCAAAGTGATTCCTGTCATATCAGCCATGAGGAATCCATTCTTCCCGGAATGCCTTATGAAGCGATTTTTCCGCCATGAGGAATTTCTGGAAAATCTCGTTGACGGATTTGCGGTTTCCGCTGACAGGGAGGCGGGGGCAAGTGTCGGGAGACTGCCTGCCGTTCTGAAGGATGTGTCTTGACAAACTGCCGTCTTTGGATGACATACTCGGCAAAGCTCCTGTCAATCTTTGGAATCCAGGCGTATGAGATTGGCTGATGAATCCCCATTCAGCCAAAACCGAAAAAACTCTCAATTTTCGGCAGTATTGGGAGCAGGTGCGGCGAATCATCGTGCGGCACTTCAAAATTCAGTTGAGCAACATAGAGACGAGACCGGTCAGATATTGCAAAATGGAGAGGGTTGAACTTTTTACTATGACTTTTCACTGTCGAGAAATGAAAGATAACAAATGACAAATGACAAATTATTAGACATAAAGAATGTTGTAAAGCATTTCGATATTTCCGGCGGCCTGCTGGAACAACTCTCGCTTGAAAAAGGGCGGGTTGTTCGGAAGCAGGTCACAGTAAAGGCTGTCAATGATGTCAGTTTCACAATTTACCCGGGGGAGACGTTCAGTGTGGTGGGAGAAAGCGGCTGCGGGAAATCAACGCTGGCCCGGACCACCATCGGGCTTTATCCTCCCAACAGCGGAGAAATTCATTACCGGGATGACAGGATTGACAACCTCACCTCACAACAGATGCTCCCCTATCGTTCCAAAATGCAGATGATCTTCCAGGATCCTTATGCGTCCCTGAATCCCCGTATGAAGGTGCGGCAGACGCTTGAGGAGCCGGTTGTCTTTCACAATAGGAATATTTCCCAGAGCGAGGTGAAAGACAAGGTCGCGGAAGTCATGGGACAGGTGGGGCTGGATGCCAAATGGATGGATCGCTATCCCCATGAATTTTCCGGGGGACAGCGCCAGCGCATCAGCATCGCCCGCGCACTGATGGTTGATCCTGACTTTATTGTGGCGGATGAGCCGATTTCCGCGCTGGATGTTTCCATTCAGGCCCAGATACTCAACCTGATGATGGACGCACAGGAAAAACGGGGCCTTACTTATATGTTCATCACCCATGACCTGTCTGTTGTGGAGCATATCAGCACACGCGTCGCGGTGATGTATCTGGGCAGTCTGTGTGAAGTGGCACCCGCGGAAGACCTCTTTGCATCTCCGCGTCATCCTTATACCCAGGCGCTTCTCAGTGCCATTCCCAAGCTCGGGCATAAAAGACCCAAGCATGTCAAACTGAAGGGAGAGGTTCCCACACCGATCAATCTTCCCTCCGGGTGTGTTTTCCATGGTCGGTGCGTATATGCCAGAGATCGCTGCAAACAGGAAATTCCCAAACTTGACCGTCTGGATTCGAGAACCCGCATTGCCTGCCACGGAGTCGAAGAAGGATGGTTGTAAATTTATTCTGGAATGTCAAAATGATTTGAGTGTAACCAAAATGAACAACACAGATGCACTGATATGCACGGATTTATTACACACAGAACATTGCGGACGGGGTTGCAAACCCCGTCCGCCAAGCGGTCGTCTGAAAATGGCCTTTCTGACTCAATTTTTCTGACCGGGAACTGGGCCCGTTCCTGAATCTGTATCCTTCATGGATCCACGAAGAACACGAAGAAGCCAGTGTCAGGGATGCCAGAATCCCGACTCAGAATTCAAAAAAATTGCATTCTGCATATCAATGTCATATAATACAGATATGGATAAAAAACAAAGGAGTTCGTTTAAATTCGTAATAAGCTCCCAATATTTTCTGTATTTTGGCGTTATGGGCATTTCCCTGCCATATTTTAACTTATACTGCTATCATCTTGACTTCACCGGCTTCCAGATCGGCGTTCTGTCCGCTTTGAGGTCTGTGGTGATGGTGGTGTTCAGTCTGATATGGGGGAGACTGGCAGACCGCTTTCAGGCCAGAAGACCCATATTCATCGCCTGCAATTTCATAAGTGCGGCAATATGGATTTTCTTCCTCTTCACAACTGATTTTCGGACAATGCTTGTCATTATGACCTGCTATGGCATATTCCATGCGCCGATCATCTCTTTTATGGAAGCCTTTGCCATGGACGTGCTGGGCAGGGAGAAAAAAAACTATGGAAGCGTCAGGGTGTGGGGAACCATCGCCTTTATTGTCGTGGTCACCGTGCTTGGCAAAATCATTGACCTTTATTCTCTGAAAATAATCCTTGTACTGATTCTTGGAGGGTCTTTGCTGCAGGCCTTTTTTTCGCTCAGAATCCCTAATATCAAAGTTGCCGGCAGGACCTCTTTTTCGCTCATCCGGACCGGAGATCAGGGCCGGAAGACGAAAAGACATACGATTTTTTTCCTGTTCTGCGCCTTTCTGATGCTGGTGAGTCACGGAGCCTATTATGGCTTTTTTTCCATACATCTTGAGGGGCTGGGGTATGGAAGCACATTTATCGGCGTTATCTGGGCACTGGCATCTGCCTCGGAAATTCTGACGATGATCAATTCGGACAGAATATTCAGACGATTCTCCATTGAAAATGTCCTGATATTTTCGTTTATGGCGGCCGCGCTGCGATGGACTGTCCTTTTTCTCGCCACTTCTCCCGCTCTCATTCTGATCTCACAAATGTCCCATGCGTTTACCTACGGAACATTTCATATTGCCAGCATCCTCTACATTGACTCATTGAGCGCTGATGAGGCTAAGACAACAGGGCAGGCTTTAAACAATGCTGTAACTTACGGCTTGGGGATGATGGTCGGTTTTTTTCTCAACGGCTATCTGTATGAGCTTACAGGTTCGTCCGGGTTGTTCCTGGTAAGTGCTTTTGTCGCTTTTGCCGGGGGCCTGCTTCTCAG
>JAOZLU010000350.1 GCA_029934695.1 Desulfobacterales bacterium
TGAAAGGCGGGGATTTGGCAATCCCCCG
This sequence comes from Desulfobacterales bacterium, assembly GCA_029934695.1. Classification (GTDB taxonomy): domain Bacteria; phylum Desulfobacterota; class Desulfobacteria; order Desulfobacterales; family 4be13; genus JAOZLU01. The sequence goes on from JAOZLU010000350.1 coordinate 29, forward strand.
CGAGCGTTTTGGGAAGCGTCGTGAATAGCGGGGATTTGTCAATCCCCTGCGAGCATTTTTGGGAGAGCGGGGATTTGCCAATCCCCGTGATAATTCAGAAAATATTATTTTTATATCTTTACAAGAAAGCAGGAAGATGAAAGAATAAAAAATTGATGTTTTCTGTCGGTCAAATATTTTGTATAAACAGTCATGATCGTCATGATCTGATGCCACAGCGAATGATGAAAGTTTTACAGTTTTTCCTGACACTTAAAACCTGAAACTTTCATATAAAATTAATTTGTGAAACAGAAAGGAGGATATCATGTCCGGTGCTTACACCCACATTACCTTGGAAAATGAGCTGAAGGAACCGATGAGGCTTGAAGATATCCCGGGTTTTCCGGAAGATGCAATCATAAGCATATTGGATTACTTCAAATTTTGCGAGCTTGGCGCTGTGAGTCCTGATTACCCCTACCTCGCGCTTGACGCACCTGAAGCGGCAACCTGGGCGGATTCCATGCATTATACCCGAACAGGTGAAATGATCCATGCCGGCATTCGTCTTCTTCGTGAAATGGAGGATGAAGCCCAACAAAAAGGACTTGCCTGGCTGCTGGGCTACGCCGCCCATGTTGCAACTGACGTTACGATTCACCCTGTCGTCCAAATGAAGGTCGGTGATTACAGTGAAAACAAGTCCGATCATCGGATCTGCGAAATGAATCAGGATGCCTATATATTTCAGCGGCTGAACCTGGGTGATATCGGGCTTTCCAGCCATCTGGACTCCGGCATCGGAATATGTGGTGATCCCGATGATCCTTCCCAGCTTGACGCGGATGTTCTGAATCTCTGGCAGAGCATGTTCCAGGAAATCTATCCTGATGATTTTGAAGAAAATCCGCCGGATATTAACCTGTGGCATCGGCGGTTCAAGTTTATGGTTCAGGATATTGCCGCACAGGGGGACATGCTGATGCCGCTTGCCCGACATGTGGTCGCGGGCAAGGGACTGGTGTATCCCCTGAAGGATGAGGTTGACATGCAGTATATTGAGAACTTGGAAACCCCTGAGTCGCCGATACATTTTGATGACCTCTTTGACAGGGCGATTAAAAATGTTGAAGGCGTGTGGTCCCTGGTTGCCCGCGGCGTACTGACAGATGATGAGGAATATCTTGAAAGAATAGGCAATTGGGACCTTGATACAGGCAGGGATGAAGATGATAATCTGATTTTTTGGGAGGAACAGAAATGAAAAAAGCCTTTTCGTTTAAAATTGTTCTTGCCGTGGTGATCGCTCTGATGATCGCTGTGGCAGGGTGTGGAAAGGGGGATAAGAAAGTCAAGGAGAAAGAAATGTATAAACTGGCTTCTTCCCTCACAAAGCTTGCTTCGGCCGTGGAATCAACTGTCCGCTATAAGAAGCCCCCCGCAGGAATCAGCGATGCAAAGCTGCTGAAGCTGGCCACCAAGCATGATCCGAAGCTTCTTGAGCCATTCAAGGAATATAAGGTCAAGGTATCTCAGAAGGACAGGCACGGAATAGTCCTTGTCTGCACAAAAAACGGCAAACAGGGCCTGTTGGAAGATGCCGGATGCACCGGCGCAATGGACAAGCATCTGTGGAAGTCTTCGGCATCCTGCAAATTCACATTAACCGCCAAAGATGTCTGTAAAAAACATTGACTCAAATCCGGACTTCCGAAGTCTTTCAACTTCGGAAGTCTCAGAGATGGCCGGACGGGATTTGCAATCCCGTCCGCAATGTTTCTGCCTGAACGGGATTGCAATTCCGTCCGGGACTTTCAACCTTCAACTTTCCACTTTCCACTCAGACATTAAATTGAAAATAGTTGTCCCAGACATCATCCATTTTTTTACAGGCCGCATCCAGAGAGAGCGTCTGATAAATATTTTCTCCATTTTCGTTTTGACCGGTGATCCTGCAAAGTTCCAATGTCTCTAATTTCCTCAGCGCATCTTTTATTTCAAAATCAATAAGAACATTGTATTTCTTTTCAAGCCATGCCTCAATAACATCATCCAGTGCCGATTCGGTCAGACCGTTTTCAGACCTGAGCAGGAAATAATACCCCAGAACGGCCTCTTTGCATTCCTCTTCTTCGGCAGCATCTATAATATGATGGAATACGCCGGCGTTGTTGTCCAGATTCTTAAAATAAAGATTGTCACCCAAAATTTTCATAAACCGGATTTTACGATTTTTGTAACTGTTCCATTGCTTCAGAGCATAAGCCCCTATTGCCGCCAAAGCACTTCCCCCCGCAACCATTGCGGATATCTGAGCAGGTCCGAGATTGGGCATCTCACCGCCATTCAGGACAAAGGAACGCGTCAGAAACCAGAACACAGAAGCCATTGCAATCAGTCCCGCGCTCGCTTTGAGGAAGACCGCAATTCCTCCCCCGATGAGACTCCCCACCATCAGCACCACATCTTTCGGTTTCATTCGCACCTGCGTATTCGGGAAAAGCATTTCCATATCTGCTTTGGGGATATTTTTGAAAAGTTTGATGATCATGCTTCCCGGTTCAAACTGCAGGTTTTTCCGTTTTTTCGTTTCAAAATACGCTGCATCCTTGAATTTTATGAATATTGCGATCCGTTCAAACACGGGAACATCTGTTTCCACGGTCTGGATGAGCCATTTTTTCAAAGTGGCTTTCCGGGTTGCAGTTCCCCGGTAGAAAATGACCTGACTGTCAAAGTCATCAAAATCCACAAAGATGCTGATCTTGAAAAGGGATTCTTTTTCCATGGCATACGCCAAGTCTGTTTCGGTGATCTGCTCATAATTGGCATTGTTCAGAATTTCTTTAAAATTTTCAAGCAGATTATCCTCACATTTTGATTTCATCCGGCGAATACTGATGAATGGTCTGGGTGTCATTGTCAGGATTAAACGGATAATAATTTTCTTTAAGATATTCTAATTTTTTATGAAATTCAAAGTGATAGATGCTCTCTGTCATTTTACAGAAGGAGCGGAATTTTTCCTGATCTCCAGGGGAAAATGATCCCTCTTCACAAATCAGCCTGATAATTTCCGATTTCCGAAAAGGAATAAACCGCTCTCTGTCCCGGTATTCAGTCATTTTTTGATTCCTTTCGTAATAATAAACGGTGGATGAAAAATCTCTTCCCCAGTTCCCCTGACCGCTCCGCCGGACTGACAAATCCGGTGGAAATGAAATTTTCCCTGACCGCTCCCGCCGGATTGACAAATCCGGTGGAAATGAAATTTTCCCTGACCCGGATTGACAAATCCGGTGGAAATGAAATTTTCCCTGACCACGGATTGACAAATCCGGTGGAAATGAAATTTTCCCTGACCCGAATTGACAAATCCGGAAATGCCTGTCAAATGGCTGGAACAAAAGTCAGGGCCTTCCTGCCTGACGTTCAATCCCTTTGAATCCTATAACTCCTTCCTTTACAAGAAATTCAATCACTTCGCAGACAGGAAGCCCCACAACATTTGTGTAAGAGCCGCTGATGCGTTTCACCAGAAAAGTGCCGAGTCCCTGAATGGCATACGCGCCTGCCTTGTCAAAAGGTTCTTTTGTATGAATGTACCATTCAACCTCTTCATCTGTCAGATGTTTGAAAAGGACCTGGGTTTTTACAGCTTCCGAAAAATTCCGATTTTTTACCTTGCAGATTATGGAATATCCAGTAAGCACCTGATGGGTCTGACCACTGAGACGCTTCAGCATGGTGCGGGCTGCTGCCCTTGAACCGGGCTTTCCGAGTATGGTGTCATTTATTAGAACGATGGTATCCGCCCCGATCACCCAACTGTTGGGATATTTTTCTGCCACTTCCCCGGCCTTGGCTTCAGCCAGAACCTTCACATAGGTTTCAGAAGCCTGCAAAGGCACACTGTCTTCATCAAAAGTGCCGGGGACAACAGAAAAAGAAAGCCCTGCCTGTTCCAGCAGATATCGGCGTCTCGGGGATTTGGAAGCAAGGATTAAAAACGGCTCATCATAAATTTTTGAAAATAATTTTTGCATAAAGATTTATTATCAGATGAAATATTGTTTGACAAGACCTACATGAAAAGATAAGAAAGCAGTCAGTCAGCTTTTTTAACTGCCTGGGTGGTGGAATAGGTAGACGCAAGGGACTTAAATATGGGTCGCCTGTCAGGGAAACCGCAGGTCAGTCCGCTCTCAAATTCGGGGAACCCTTTTCAGAAGCTCTTTTTATGGCACTGATGGCAATCCCGAGCTAAGACCAGATTTGTACGGCATAAAATTCTGGTAAAGTGTAGAGACTGTTATGGGAGCGCACCTAAGGCCGCAGAGCTATGGTGAAGAGAAAGTCCGGACCACAAACACATTTTTTGTGGCAGTGAAAACTGTAGTGGTAAGTAAAATCCCTTGATCCCCAGTGGTCGTGCGAGTTCGATTCTCGCCCCAGGCACCAAAAAAGGCAGATACTCAAGGATTTTAAGAAGAGGAATTTTTCAATCCCTTTCTGATTATAACGCTTTCAGGGGAGGCCTGAAATCAGCCCTGCATCGCACCTTTTTAACCACAGAGGACACAAAGGGGCACAAAGCATATGCATCAGGCTGAGATCGTGACCGTAAAGAACCGCAGAGAAAACAGTAAGAACTCTGTGGCTCTCTGTGCCTCCTCCGCGGCTCTCTGCGGTTATTAAAAAGCATCCCCCTAAATCCGTTATAATCAGCAAAAAATATCTTATTGATCCGTCAGAATCAGGAATATTCATCTGCTGATAAGCGATAGCTGGCTATTGGGCGTTCCTTTACTTCCTCAACCCTGACCTCAGCAATGGTGCTTTTCAGATCATCCCCGCCCCTCACCAGAACAGGAATATAATTCGGCGTAAGCCCCTTGAGAAGACCGCTTGATCCGTCTCTTTTTCCCTCAATAAGAACTTCAACCGTTTTCCCGATAAGTTCTCTGTAAAACTCTTGCTTTTTAACATTTCCAATCTCACGCATCTTCCGACATCTCTCTTTTATGACTTTTGACGGAATTTTATCGGGATATGTGCTTGCGAGCGTACCTTTGCGGGGCGAGAATGGAAATACATGCAGATATGTGACAGGCAGGTCTTGGATGAGGGAGCGTGTATTTTCAAATGCGGCTTCACTCTCCCCCGGAAATCCGATGAGGGTATCCGCGCCGACAGATGCATGAGGGATCTTCTCACGGATATTCATTACCAGCTCCCTGAAATATGCACTGGTGTAGGGTCTGTGCATCCTTTCCAAAATAAGATCATCTCCGCTTTGCAGGGGAATGTGAAAATGAGGGCAGATATTGCCCGGTTTTGCCGCCAATTCTATAATATCGTCTGTAAGTTCATGAGGTTCTATGGAACTCAGGCGCAAACGCTCAATTGCCTCTGAATCGTGGATGCGGTGCAACAGTTCCGAGAGGCTTATCTCAGGAGAAAGATCAAGCCCGTAGCATCCAAGATGAATTCCTGTCAGGACGATCTCATGATATCCTGCGGCCCTCACCCGTCTGATATTTTCCAAAACATCTTCCAGCGGCATACTCCGACTTCGCCCCCGTGCGTATGGCACAATGCAATAAGTGCAAAAGGCATTGCATCCGTCCTGAATCTTTAAAAAAGGCCGGGTTCTGGATGTTTGATGTTTGATGCTTGATGTTTGATGTTTGATGTTTGATGTTTGATGTTTGATGTTTGATGCTGGCTTGTTCAAATTACTGTTTTTGATCATATCGGGAATTTTGTGTTTGTCTGCATGACCGATGATATCATGCACACCGCTTATTTTTCTGATTTCATCGGCTTCGGTCTGAGCGTAACAGCCTGTCACAATGATGTATGCCCCGGGGTTGGAGCGTATGATCTGGCGTATGGCCTGCCGCGACTGCATGGAGGCTTTCTGAGTCACCGTGCAGGTGTTGATGATGCACAGGTCCGCTGCTTCTTTGTCATGGGCCGGAATCCATCCCGCCGCTTTCAGAGATTCTGCAATGACCTCTGACTCGTACTGGTTTACTTTGCAACCCAATGTTATGATGGCAAATTTGTTCATAATTTGATGTCTGATGCTTGATGTCTGATATTTGATGTTTGATGTTTGATGCTTGAAATTTGAGTATCCAGCATCTAACATCTAACATCTAATTTCCAATCCATCCTCCGCCAAGGACTTCGTCGCCATTGTAAAACACGGCTCCCTGTCCGGGGGTTATGGCTGACTGGGGCGATTCAAATTTGACGACCGCAGTATGACTGTCAATGGGAAACAGCATGGAAGCCGCTGCTTTATGGCGGTATCTCACACGGGTGGAAACCTTCATGGGAGATTTTGGTGACTGTCCGATCCAGTTTATCTCCGTGACCCTGCACTCCGAGGAAATCAGATATTTTTTAAAACCGACGATCAGCCGGTTTTGTGCTGTGTCAATTTTCACGACGTAATAAGATTCTGATGCGGGACAGTTGATGCCCCGCCGCTGTCCAATGGTAAAAAGATGCAGCCCCCTGTGTTCACCAAGTCTTTTGCCGTTCACATCCTCAATCAGTCCCGGGGCCGGCTCAAACCCTCCCTGACGGGCAAGGAACTCGCCATAGCTGTTTCCTTTTATAAAGCATATATCCTGACTTTCCTCATCTGCAATGGGATGAAGCCCTTTTTTCTCAGCCAGCTTCCTGACTTCCGATTTTGTCATACTTCCCAAAGGAAAGCAGGCCGCGGCCAACTGTTCCTGTGACAGGAACGCGAGAAAATATGACTGGTCCTTTTTGGGGTCAATTCCCCTGAGAAGATGACATCCGCCGCTGTCATCTCTTGCAACTCGGGCATAATGTCCTGTGGCGAGGCGGGATGCTCCAAGTTCACGGGCAGTGGCAAGAATCGTCCCGAATTTTATGGACGGGTTGCACACCAGGCACGGGTTCGGGGTTCTGCCTGCTCTGTAGGTTCGGGCAAAATAATCAACGACTTTCGCTTGAAAATCTGCGCCACAGTCTGCGATTTTTATTGGTATGCCGATCTGATTTCCAATCGTTGCAATCTCCCGGGGATCACCAGATTCATATCCTGTGACAAAATGAATCCCGATGACTTTATGCCCCTCGGCCTTTAACAAATATGCTGCTATGAGCGAATCAATGCCGCCGCTGATGGCAATGGCTGTTGTCATTTGTCAGTTGTATCACTGTCGGGTTTGTTATGTCTGCTTTTTATCTCACAATCCTTTCATCCTTGCCGGACGGGGTTTGCAACCCATATGCATCAGGCTGAGACTGCCGGACGGGGTTTGCAACCCATATGCATCAGGCTGAGACTGCCGGACGGGGTTTGCAACCC
>JAOZLU010000351.1 GCA_029934695.1 Desulfobacterales bacterium
TCCCAATACTTTTTTCATTTCTTTCTTCTCCTTCATAAATTAATTTCAAATCAACCATTTATAAACCTTTACTTAAAACCTGAAACAACTCACTTTTTTCCTGCACCACCTCCTTCTCAATTTTAATATATTAGAAAATCTGATTCCATTATCCTTAATAGATAATAGTTCATTTACGATTTGTCAACCCTTCGTTAAGTGCTTGGCCAAAAGTTTTTCATAATTTTCTGTCATAAGCAGGACACCTGAAAATTTATGGCCGGGTACTTAAAATATGAATTGAAACTTCAGATTCCGGCCTGTGAACATTCATAAACCCGTCTCTCAATCCTTTTCCAATGAATTTGAAGCACTGACTTTTGGAATTTAGCGGCAACCCTATCTTTTTATTTATTTGATGTCAAGCTTTTTTCAACAATTCTGTTTTTAAGGCTGCCTAATGAATCATAATCTCTATTCACAGATTGATGATACATGATATAACCACCTGAGTTTCGTAATTATTTTTTTAAAAAGTATCGTGGGGTTAATGATTTAAAAAAAACTTTGAATTCTTAGGTAACAGCATCTGCGGTTCACAATATGCAAATACCAGTGCTTCATCTTCATCCTTATTTTATAGCATTCCCCACCTTGCTTTTAAATTCTTCGGTGACAGCATCCACATCCTCAAGAGTGGTGATCACCCGGGGGGTTATAAGAAGGATCAGTTCTTTTTTGTCTATGGATTCTGATTTTTTTCCGAACAGATACTGTGCCACAGGAATGCTGCTTAGACAGGGCAGCCCGGAAAAACCCCTGTTTTCCGTCTGCTGGATCAGCCCGCCGATGACAATGGTCTGACCATGCTTCACAGTGAGTGAGGTGCTGATGCTTCTTTTGAAAAAAGCCGGCTGGGTTCCGGTTCCCACCTGCACACTGTCTTCCAGCTGATTGCTGACCTCCTGGCTTATATCCATGCTCACCAGACCGTATTCATTAATATGGGGTGTGACAGAAAGAATCACACCCGTGTCCCTGTACTGGATATTGGTCTCAACAATATTTGAATCATCCTTATTATATATGGCACTGGCCACAGGAACTTCAGTTGAAATATCTATTTTGGCTTCCTTGTTGTCAGAAGCAAGGATGCTGGGCGATGAAAGGATATTTATCTTTTTATCCGTGGCAAGAGCAGAAAGTGCGGCAAACCACCTGTCAGTCTGGCCGAGCAGATATCTTAAGCCGGCAACCCCTATTCTTGCCTCCAAAGTTGAAGTGTCCGGTTTCCTTGATCCTTTGACATAACTCCATTCAATACCCAAATCAGTCTTTGTGTCAAGTGAAATTTCAGCAATGGTAACTTCAATCAGAACCTGCCGGGGCAGAACATCTATGCGCTTCAATATATTTCCGATGATCTGGTAATCCCTGGGGATCGCCTCAATAATCAGAGCATTTCTGACTTCATCCGAGGTGATCCTGATATCCCCCTTCAGTGTCCCTGAACTATGTGCGGCAGACACATTCCCCCCTGTTTTTTTCGTTTTCTCAGACTTGGCAGATCCAAAGGTGAGTTTTGCAACATCCGTTTTTTTGGATTCTTTCGGGGGCTGAACCTGCTTCACCCTCTCTTTTTTGGATGCCCTGGAAAAAACACTGTTCAGAAGTTCGGCCAGATCATTGGCTTCACCGTTTTTAACAGAATAAACGTAGATTCTCGGCTCAATATCATCCCCGGGCACATCAAACTGCCGGATAATCTGTTGAATCTTATCAAAAACATAAGGAACTGAACTGACGACAATCAGGGTATTGAGCCGCTGAACAGCAATAAATTTCACAGTGTCTTTGGCGGCCCCATAAGAGGCTATAATATCGGTAAGCGTCTTTGCCATCTCCTCAGCATCCGCATATTCAAAATGATAAACCCGATGGCTGACTTTTTCAAACACATTGACATCAAACACTCTGATCAGTTTCAAAGCTTTCAGAATATTGGCAGCTTTGTCAACCAGCAGCAGGGTGTTTGAATCTTCATGAGTGACAATACTGCCTTCAGCGGAAATAAAGGGGGTCAGCAGCTTGGTTATTTCCTGCCCGGATATGAATTTGAGCGGGATGATCTGGATGATGATCCTTTCTCCCGGGGGAGCTTCTTTCCCCAACTGTCCGAAACGGGAAGCAATCGGCATCCGCGGAGCATCCCTGAGACTGACAATTTTGTAAAGACTGCCTTCTTTTACGGCAGTCAGACCATTCGCTTCCAGAATCTGGAAAAAAACAGGGAAAAGGTCCTTTTTTTGCAGTTGGCCGGCTGTATGAATTGTCACCGTGCCCCGTACATTCGGATCAGCAATATAATTGATATTCAGAAGTTCTGCCAGATTCCTGATCACTTCATAAAGATCGGCATTGTCAAAATTCAGGACAATGTTCCCGGCCTGTGAACTTCCTCTGTCCTTTTCTGATTTTTTGCTGATGACATGTGGGGCATTTTTATCCCCTGACACCTGAGATGCCATGGGAGGCCCGGGCTTTTCAGTATGTGCCGGAACATGTATATTTTTGCTATGAAAAGGTGCGGGTTCTTTTGCCTTTTTTCTGTATCTTATCTGTTGTTCCGGGTCTTCAGAGGGTCTGAAGACGGGACTGTAATCCCCGTCATATCGGTCCCCGGCTTTTTGCTTTTCCGCGCCTTTGACCATTCCCGTACTGTCATTTTTTTTTAACAGAACTTTTTGCCCTGTGCATCCTCCGTGTAAGAGCATGATAAAAAAAAACAGCGTGCAGAAACCGAACCACCTGCAATTGCCTGCCTGCTTCATAATTATGTTATTTTATCCTTCGCTTCATTTTTCCAAACGGGGTGTCAAACCATTCAAATCCAGGCCCGGCAGATTCTTTATTTTCTGAAATATCTGAGTCGGCAGATTCTTCATTTCCTGAAAGCCCGGAGTCGGAGGCTTCTTTATTTCCTGAAGTCCCGGGGGATACTTTCTTTTCTGAAATATCGGAAGCAGATGTTCTTTTTTTCCTTTGTTTCATTTTTCCAAAAGGAGTGTCGAAAGTTTCGTATTCAATGTCCGAAGTTTTCCTGCTTTCTGAATTTCCCTTGGTTTTTGAAATCCCGGACTCAGGCTGTTTTTTTGATTCTGATACAACAATTGTCGGTTTTACCGCTTTTTTTATCTTTTTGCCTGCTGTCCTTTTATTTCTCAGGGACTTATTTTTGTCATAAAGAAGAATTTCATATTTTTCCCCTTTTTCTGCCAAAAGGATACGCTCTTTTTGGATTTCAGTCACATCCAACTGACCTATTGTATCCCCCGCTTTCACCCATTTGTTTTGTCTTTCACCCGGCTCATTAAACGGGTTGCTGACAAGAGCTGATTTGTAATCACCCATCATGACAACCCCGTACAAGGTGATTTTTTTCCCAAAACCGCTGAGTTGCATGACATCAGGCTCCGGGTCCGGTTCTGGCGGAATAAACTCTGCCCTTTCCGGGGAAAAGAGGGTTCTGGTTGCAACAACTTCGTAGGATGATTCAGATGGCACCCTCTTTTTTACGGCCCTTTCGGATACCCGGGAGGACGGTTCGGTTTTTTGGGCAACCTGCATTTTTGGAACTGCTTTTTCTCCCCTGACCCATATTTCATGGGTCTTTGTCCCGAAAAATATAGCAAGCCCGGCCAAACAGATATTAATTAGCCACATTTTTGAAAACATGTAAGTAACCTCTTTGTGGGAAAAGTCGGTACCGCCTAAAGGCGGAACTACGAACTTCTTACCATCCAATAAAAAAAACGCCCTGCACAAAAAAAATTATACAGGGCGTTTTATTTGGAGGCATAAACGATTTATGCTTTTTTTAAACCTTCAATCTCTTTTTTCAGTTCGCCAATCTCTGCTTTGTATTTTTCAACATCATCCGTCTGAACCGGTGCGGTATCAACCTTTGTATCCTCTTTCTTCCAAGTGTCTTTGAGTTCATCAAATCCCAGATAAAGCGCCAATCCCCCGCCAAGCAGAAGCATCACCGGGATAGCCCCGGCTAAGAGCTGCAGAAAGGGTTTCCACCATACAGACAACCCGATAAGCCCGAACACAGCCGCCACAGCCCCTCCAATTAATGTTTTCATAAAAAATCATCCTCCTTCAAAAAATTGATGTCTTTATTTAATAATACATATAAATTATTTGTAATTCGACAATTAAAATAGCCTGAACAGCCATAAACAATGGCTTTTCACCAAAAACTGACTTTTGGAACCAAAGGAAATCGTAAAGAATATAAGCAGATATATTTATTACACATTAATCCTGTCAAATTTACGCAATTAAGTATCACAAGAATTTTTGTAAAGCAAGCTTAATTTTATCCAACATGAGCTTTTTATTTTATATCTGGTATTATGCAGAATATAAGTATCTGAAAAATCTGTTTTTTCTGTTGCATAGAAATTTGTGATGTCTGAGGTTTCAGGATAAAAAAACTTAAAACTTAAAACTTAAAACCTGAAACCTAAAAGTGCCCTTGGATAACTTCCCAAAATATTGAGAAAAAGAGCATGATTTTCAAGCTCTTTCAGCGTCTGTCTTACAATTTCAGAATCAATACCGCCCTCAAAATCGGCATAAAAAACATACTCCCACGGGTTTTCAGGTATGGGTCTTGATTCCAGTTTTGTAAGATTCAGATCATGTTTCTGGAATATTTTCAGGCAATCCACCAGTGCCCCCGGATAATGCCTGGTTTTAAATGCAATGGTTGTTTTTTCATAAACAGTGTCGTCAGTCAGATTTTCTTTTTTGACAATCACAAAAAAACGGGTGGTATTGGTTTTATTCGTCTGGATGTCCCTGCCCAGAATATCCATCCCGTAAATTTCAGCACAAAGCTCGGACGCGATTGCAGCCCGGTCATTTCTGCTTTCCCGGGAAACGATTTCGGCAGCACCTGCTGTGTCATAAACAGGCATGGGCGCGATGCCGTGTTTTTTCAGAAATTCTTTGCACTGCCCAAGAGCGTGGGGGTGTGAATGTGCCTGTCTGATATCACCAAGGGACGCGCCTTTTTTTGCAAGAAGGGTGTGGCGGATTTTCATAAACACTTCTGCCACCACAAAAATATCATTGGAAAGCAGGAGATCATAATTTTCAACAACAGTGCCTGCAATAGTATTTTCAACAGGCACTATGCCGAAATCAGCCCTGCCTTCCATTACGGCTTCAAACAGCTCATCAAAACTGTCAGTCCCCGCGGATTCGGCATTTCTGCCAAAATGTTCATACAGGGCAAGCTCGCTGTACGCGCCTTTTATACCTTGAAAAGCGATTTTCATTGATCCAGCCTCTTGTTGATTGTTCTCATAGCTTCCATAAAGGCCATGCGTTCAGTTTTGCTGTATGGATTGTATTTATGCATATCCGAAAACAACTGCCAGGTGTCATGCTCGACAACACCCAGAATGTGCAACAGTCTCTTGTAGCCTTCTGTGTCAATACTGAGTTCGGATGCCCCGTATTCGGACAATGTTCTTCCGATGAAATGCGTCAGGGAAAGGCTGACAGCAATCTGTCTGTCATGTTCCTCAGGTGTTGTCTCAATCACAATCAGCCCTTTTGAAGATAAATAGGATTTGATTTTATCATACCGCTCCTCTTCAATCCGTTCCTTGCACAGGACAATTTTCCCTCCTTTAAGAGATGTTGCAGCACTGTCCGGTCCGAACATGGGGTGTGTCGCTAAAATGAAGACTGTTTCAGGCAATAATTCTTTCATCCATCTGACAGGGTATTCTTTTACCGAACACACATCAATAACCAGCGCATCCTTATTAATAAGCGGTGAAATCTGTTTCAGGATATTTTGAAAAATGGAAATCGGAACCGTCGGAATAACAATCTTCTGGGCGCACACGTCCGCAAGCGATGCCGGATAAGCACCTGTTTCACGGATTTCAGCGGATTTTTCGCTCCGGGTGTGAACAAACACATGCCAATCTTTGGCAAGATATCCCGCCATGAGTTTTCCAAACCTTCCAAAGCCGATGATGCCAATTTTGGTTTCAGTCATAGTTTCAGGGTTTTAGATTTTTAGGTTTTAGGTTTTAGGTTTTTAGGTTTTAGGTTTTTAGAGCTAAGAGTTAAGGCCAGATGCTTTGACATAAAGGCTATGGCCTCTCTTAAAACTTAAAACCTAAAACTTAAAACCTAAAACTTCTTTAATTTTTTCAAAACCTTTTTTCAGGCTGTCTTCAGAAACTGCATAAGATATCCTGATATGGCCGGCCATTCCGAATGCCTCCCCGGGAACCACAGCAACTCCGGCATGCTCAAGAAGATCAGCCGCAAAATCTTCCGAAGTCTTTCCATTTTTCAGATGCTTGGACACATCAGGAAAGAGATAAAATGCCCCCTGGGGTTTTATGCAGTCAAATAATTCTGAAGCATACCCAAAAGCAATATCTCTTTTTCTTTCAAGATCAGAACGCCATTGTGAAATCATTCGCTGATCAAGGGAAAGCGCAGCCAGCGCGCCGTGCTGTGCAAATGTGCAGACGTTTCCTGATGAATGGCTCTGATGTTTGGCTATCGCACTTACGATCTCTTTTGGGGCAGCAACATATCCTATCCTGAATCCGGTCATGCTGTAGCTTTTTGAAAAACTCCTTGTGATGATCACCCGGTCATGAATCTCTTTGAATGTGAAAATGCTTTCACTTTCAAGGCCGTCATAGACAAAAAAAGTGTATGCCTCATCTGAAACAATGTATAAATCATATTCTGATGAAAGCCGGGCGATTTTCTCCAGCTCCTTTTTCGGATACACAACACCCGTGGGATTATTCGGGGTATTGATAAGAATGGCCTTTGTTTTCCGGGTGATGGCTTTTTCAATGGCATCACAATCCAACTGGTATTTTTTTGTGTCAGCAAAGACAGGAATCCCGCCGGCAAGTTTCACCTGCTGGGGAAAACTGGTCCAGAAGGGTCTTGGGATAATCACCTCGTCAGCAGGATCACACAAGACCTGAAAGATGGAATATAAGGATTGTTTTGAGCCGTTTGATACGATAATATTCTCTGCATCGTATCCTTCATGGTGCTTTGCCAAAGCTACCCTAAGTTCTGGAACACCAGAGACCGGACCATATCCGGTTTTCTGCGCGTCAAGCGCATTTTTTGTGGATTCAATAACATCATGAGGTGTCTCATACTCCGGCTCGCCTATGGAAAAATCAATAATTTCCCTCCCCTCCCGACGTAACCGCTGAACAAGAGGAGTGAATCTGACCGTTCCTGATTCTTCAACACTTTGTATTCTGTCTGATAATTTCATTTGATGTTGGATGTTGGATGTTGGATGTT
>JAOZLU010000352.1:0-6118 GCA_029934695.1 Desulfobacterales bacterium
TGATGCGGATGTATGGGAATATTTTTCTTCTTCGGATGCTGTCAACAATGCCTTACGCACTCTGATTTCTTTGGTGCCAAATAAACAGGCTGGATCGCCGTCAACGTAAAACAGGGTTTATTGAGGATGTTGCCGCCTTCGTAAATGCTTTGGAACTGGAGAAGGGCGTGGCGAAAAGAACCGAACCCGGATTATGATGAGGCCAGGTGTTCAGAGTCGCTGTGCAGAATCCTGAAGAGGAAAGCTGACTCGGAAAAATCTCTTTCGGCACAAATGAAAAGGCGGGCTGACAACCGGATGCGTGAGTTGCGGAACCGGAATCCCGGTCCGGCAATAATGAAATTACGCAGCAACCGGGCAGAAAGACTGTGAAAAGCAGGCAATTTCTCACTGTATGCGGTTTATCAATGAATGGGATAAATGACAGAATGATTATTAAATACAAAAAATTAGGCCCCATTAAAGAAGCAGATTTGGAAATAGGGGATATGACCGTTATCTGTGGTGGAAATAATACAGGCAAGACATATTTAAGCTATTCGATATTCGGACTGTTCAAACTGTGGGAACAGTTGGCTGACTTCAGTATTGGTAATGAGTATATTGATGAATTGTCTGAAAAAGGATTTATCAGAATTGATCTGAAGAAATTTGAACAGAAGACAGATAAGGTAATATCTGCAATTTTTAAAAAATATTCAGAAAATATTCAATTTGTTTTCAGCTCACAAGAAGATGAATTTTCCGATTTGGTAATCCAAGGCAATATTGATAAAATTGCTGTTGATTACTCTGATGGTATTGAATCTATGTATGGAACAAAGAAAAACAGAATTATCCAGATCAGGAAAGAAGCTGACAGTACATTGTTAGAGATTACCATCCTTTCAAAAAATCTGAATGATATTCCTCCAATATCTTTCCTTGAAAGTGTCATTAATATATCATTGACAGAATTCTTTTTCAAAAATCTTCCAAACCCGTTTCTGATTCCGGCTGAAAGATCAGGCATTGCTTTGTTCTATAAGGAATTGGACATACATAAAAATGTCTTGTTGGAACAATTGACCAGATATGAGAGAAGTACGGATTTCAATCCCTTTGACATGATGGGCAAGGTGATGGCAAGATATCCGCTGCCTATTAAAGAACATATTGATTTCATAAGAGATTTGGAACAGATAAAGAAACAGAAAAGCTCGCTGATTCAATCAAAGTACCCAAAAGGAATTGAGAGCATATTGGAAGGGAGTTTTAAAATTCATAAAGAGGAAGTGGTGTTCTATGCAAAAAATCCGAAAGACAAACGTCGCAGGACACCTGTTCCATTATACTTATCCTCTTCAGCAGCCAAATCTTTGTTGGGATTGGATGTATATCTGAAACATGCTGCCAGTGAAGGAGATTTATTGCTTATTGACGAGCCGGAACTGAATCTTCATCCGGACAACCAGAGAAAAATCGCCAGATTATTGGCCACACTGGTCAACAGGAAAATCAAAGTGCTGATCACAACCCACAGTGATTATATTGTCAAAGAGTTGGGGAACCTTGTAATGCTTTCAAACAATTTTAAGGGAAAGAAGTCAATTCTAAGAAAATATAAATACAAAGAAGAACAGTTTTTATCCCCGTCCCAACTTAAAGTATATATTGCAAACAATGGAACCATAGAAAATGTTTATGTTGATTCAAAATCCGGCATTGAAATTGAGACATTTGACAAAGTTATCAATGAAATGAACAGTTCCTCCGAAGATATTTATTTTTCCATAAATGCGGAATAATGAAGAAAATCGTTCAGATGCTTACAGAAATAATAAATCCGGATGCTGCTATAGCAAAAAGTCCGCTGTTAAGGATAAATGAGCCTGCAAATGAGAATGATAATAGCAAATGTCAATATATTGAATTTAAACAGATGAAAGGGCAGTATTTTGCTTTTAAGCTGGATGATCCGGAAATCGGACGGATTTCAAATTATCTGAATCCCTCAAAAGGAGAAATCAACAGGGGATGCGATGCCGTCATTTATATCAAAATCAATAACAGAAAATATGTCCTCTTCATAGAGCTTAAATCGCATTCTCAGTCAGGCATAAAAAAGGTAAAGAAGCAATTTGTCAATTCCGAATTATTCATAGACTATATTAACACACTGATCAGGAAATACGGCAAACTTAATACTGATGATATTGAAAAGAGATATTTTATCTTTTGCACCAGACCTAACGCAAGCAAGCCAACTGACAATAATAAAAAAATTCAACCTCGTACTGAAGAAGGAAGAAAAATATATTTATGCAGATGCAATCAGACAGTGTATTTAAAAAGTTTTGATTTAAGTTGAAGGTTGATCGTTGCGCGCCAAGCTGGAGCAGGTGGCAAAAAGAACTGAACCCGGATTATGATGAAGTCGGGGTTTATCGGAGAATAATATACAGATTCAGAAAAATGCAGTATGAATGCAGTGAAGCGGAACCCACCCTGCGTTTTTTTGTGATTTACAGATTCTGGAAAAAAAGAGGAAAATCGTTATGAGCAAATTGGAACAAACCTTATGCCAACTGCTTGAAAAAGGAGAAAGCGTTGTTCTGGCAACAATTCTGAGTCAAGTCGGCTCGACACCGCGCACAGCAGGGACGAAAATGCTGATCTGTTCGGATGGGAAGAGCATCGGGACCATCGGCGGCGGATTGGTGGAAGCTGAAGTAATAAAAGCCGGGGCCGAGATATTTGAAACAACATACGCTCAGGTCAGAACCTTTGACCTGACCGTTGCAGGTACCGCGGACAGCATTGATGCGATTTGCGGGGGACGCCTGAAGGTTCTGATTGAACGAATTGAAGCGAATCCGACCAATCTGCAAATATTTCAAAGCTTGCTCACCTCTCTGAAAAAGGGGAAAAAAAGTTTGCTGGTGGCAGCTTTGGAAGAAGAGGGCAAGCCGTTAAAACAGGTCAGCCGCTGTCTGATTATGGATGACGGCTCACTGCAAGGCGATTTTGTCTTGCCGGCATCCCTGTCGGAAACCCTGATGAAAAAATATCTCAGGGAAAGAATGCCGGTCGTGCTGACCCTTGAAAATCGTCGTTTTCTTGTTGAGCCTACTTTTGTCCCCGGAACGGTTTATATTTTCGGAGCCGGCCATGTCTCACAAAAGTTGGCCGTCCTGACCCGAATGATTGATTTCCGAACTGTTGTCCTTGATGACCGGGAGGAATTTGCGAACCGGGAGCGATTCAGGGACGCGGATGAAGTCAAAGTGTTTACCGATTTTGAGGAGGCTTTTTCAGATTTGGAAATAGATCATGACAGCTATGTGGTGATCGTTACCAGAGGACACAGGCATGATAAAACCGTGTTGGTGAACTCGCTCGGAACAAAGGCCGGATATATCGGCATGATCGGCAGTAAGCGAAAACGTGCGGCTGTTTACAGGGCGTTGCTGGATCAAGGGTTTACCTCCCAAGACTTGAACCGGGTACATAGCCCCATAGGTCTGAGCATCGATGCTGAAACGCCGGAGGAAATTGCCGTCAGCATTGCCGCAGAACTGATTGCGGCTCGGGCTGCTGCCAAACAGTGATCACTTTGCTGCAGTGCAATTTTGCAAAATGCACAGGCAAATTGAAAATTTGCCTTACAAAACGGGTATTCTATTCACTACTGATGAGCAATGTAACCGCTATTATCCTGGCTGCGGGGTATTCCTCACGTATGGGGAATTTTAAACCGCTGATGTGTCTGGGAAAAGAAACTGTCCTGAAACGGGTGATCCGGCTTTTTCAATCCACCGGGATTGAGGATATCCGGGCTGTGCTCGGACACAGATATTCGGATGTGCTGCCGCTGTTAAAGCCATTGGGAATCCGTCCGATTATTAATGAACACTATGAAAACGGCATGTTTTCTTCAATAGTTGCCGGAATTAAAAGCCTGGAACCGGATCGGGACGCCTTCTTCATCCTGCCTGTGGACATTCCTCTGGTGAGACGCCAGACCATACTTGATTTGCTGAAAGCGTACCGGAAAAAAGTGGAAAGTGGAAAGTGGAAAGCGGAAAGCGGGAATTCAGCTTCCGGGGATCGTTCAGATTTCCATATCCTATATCCGAATTTTCAGGGCACACGTGGACACCCGCCGCTGATTGCTTATGCTTTTGCGGAGAAAATTTTGCGCTGGAACGGAGAGGGCGGTCTCAGGACTTTTTTGGAACAATACGAAAAGTATGCTGAAGATGTGGATGTCGCGGATGAATATATCCTGCTTGATTTGGATACCCCCCGTGATTATCAGATACTGCTCGACAGATATGAAAGATATGAAATCCCCACAGTCCGGGAGTGCATGACGCTGATGAGGAAAACATTTGCCGTGGAAAAGCCGATACTTGATCACTGTCAGAAAGTGGCCCGCGTGGCACTGCGCTTAGGGAGAGAACTGATCACAGCCGGGCACCAGATTGATTTGGAACTGGTGGCCGCGGCATCTTTGCTGCATGACCTTGCCAGGAAAGAATCTGATCATGCAGCAAGAGGCGCACAGACATTGAATGAGATGGGGTTTCCCGCTGTGGCGGAAATTGTGGGGTCTCATATTGACATTCGCATCTCTGATGAAGAGCCGATCAGTGCCCGGGAGATCGTATATCTTGCAGATAAACTGGTACAGGGAGATCAGATCGTTCTTATGGAGAAAAGATTCAGAGAAAAAATGGAACATTATGCAAATGTTCCAAAGGCGAGCGCAGCCATAGAATTAAGGTTCGCCAATGCCTTTAAGATAAAACAACGATTGGAAACCATAGTGGGCAAACCACATAACCTAATCTTAGCGGAGCCATCAGAAAGAAATGAAAACGATATATTTGCTGAGGCATGGTAAAATTGCCCGTCAGGCGGAAAAACGCTTTGTGGGGCAAATTGACGTGCCATTAGATGAAGAAGGTCTGAGCCAGGCGAAGTGGTGGCGCGAGGAGTTGGAGAAAGCTGCTTTCGGGCAAATTTATTGCAGTGATCTTATACGCTCCCGCGAAACCGCCCGAATCATTGCAGGGGAAGAGCATATCCATATCATGCCTCAACTGAGGGAAATCAACTTGGGGGAATGGGATGGTCTTTCCAAAACCGAGGTTCGCGCCCGTTTTCCCGGAAAATGGAAGAAACGGGGGGAAAATCTTGCATCATACCGCCCTCTCGGAGGAGAGAGCTTTACTGATTTATATGCCCGGGTAATACCGGTTTTTGAGCAAATCGTCAGACAGGCTGAAAAAGATGCGTTTATCGTTGGCCATGCCGGTGTGAACAGGATGATTTTGTGCCATGTTCTGGGGGTGCCGCTTGCCAATCTTTTCCGCCTGGGGCAAGACTATGCTTCCCTGAATACTATTGGCTGCAAGGAAAAACCGTGGCGAGTCATTGCCCTGAATGCACAGGCATTGACCACAATAAGGTCATGATTTTGGAAAGAAATGCTGAGTCAGAGCATTTGCTTTGCCGCTATTTTACGCCATAATCGTCTGTCTGACATATTCCAGTTTGAAGCTCGGATGCCTGGGTACGATGACTCTCAGGACATTGGCAAAATTGTCGCATTGCCCGTTCAGAAACATTTCTCCCCCGCGGAGCCTGGCATAAGATTTGACATCTTTGATGGATATATTTGCAATTTTATAATATTTTCAGGATTGAAGACAGCTTCTCACCGAGTCGGTGGCCATGGTAGTCTGGCTGTTTGCAGGAGGCGGGGAGTCTGAAATTGAAGGGCTTATGCCGTTTTTCCGAAAGAACTTTCCTCTCTGCCATTTTGAGAGACGGACACCGGCCAGGATCAAAAAAGGTCCCAAGCCCGGAAAAAAAAGATACGGTCCCGGTCTCACAGGCAAAGGTTTTGCAGATCAGATAAAAAAGATTTTGGCAACTGCTCTTTTAAGCGAAACCTGTGATCTGATTCTCGTGCTGGATGATCTGGATTGCAAGGATGCCGACAAACAGAGAGAAATATTCTCCGCTGCTATTGACCGTGTGAACAGGGCTTCAGATATCAGGTGGTTTGTCGCTTTAGCAACCTGAAGGTAGCTGTATCAGCTGGCTTCAGCCTGCTTCAGCTTTCAGC
>JAOZLU010000352.1:6218-7358 GCA_029934695.1 Desulfobacterales bacterium
TTTAATTCCGGGGCTTTCTCTGTGTGACTGAGGCAGAAGCCCTCATATTATGCGTTACGAGGCGGAGCCTCGTAACGAGTTCAGACGTAGCCGGCCTGGGTCAGTCAAACAAATTTGAATGGCTCCCGGTTCGCTCTGCAACAAGCTTGTTCTCTTTGACAAAATAGATAAGGAGCCAGTCCGGCTCAATATGACATTCAGAACGACCTTTCCAGTCCCCTGTCAATTTGTGATTCCGATATTTCGGAGGCAGACTCTGTTCGTTCAGCAACAGAGAAAGGACGGTTTTCAGTTTTTCAGGAGATTTTCCCCGTTTCAACATGCGTCGCAAATCTTTTTTAAACTGGTTTGTCGAAACAAATATCAGCATCAGATCCCCATTTCCCGATAAAATGCTCCGACATCCCCGTATTCCGTCAGGTCTTCTCCAGAATCGGTCTTTTCCATAATTTCAAGGGTTTTCCGGTTAGGGATTCGCTCTTTAAACGGAAGCTGCTGCCGAGTGACAACTTCACGAAGAAACCAGTTGATGGCCTCTGACTCACTGATACCCAACTTTTGAAAAACCTTGGCTGCGTTATCTTTTAATCCAGGTTCAACCCGGACAGAAATTTCGGAGACTGACATAATATCCTCCGGTTATCTGAAAGTGAATGAAAAATTTCTGATTATGACGGATTCAGGGGAGCCCTGTGAATGTGCCTGGGTCACAGGAATGATACAGTTTTCACCGATTACCATTTCAAAATTATAGGTTTCCATCATTTACTCCTTCTTCGCTCTGAAAAGAATCTAAATCAATTAACACGATTATGCGGGCAGGTCAACAGATTTTTTTGAGTTCGTCGTCAAAAAAACGAGGAATCAATTTCCCGGCTGAAAGTGCAAGTACGTTAAAGCGTACTGCGGTGACAGTTGCCTTCAGTCTGCCTGAAGCTCTTCAGCCCCGGGAGTGATTAAACGCTCCGCGTAAAGTATAAACCGAGAATGTACGGACGATTTGAACAGATGATCAAAAATCCTGATTATAACGGATTCAGGGAAGCTCCCACACCTGCCCACAGACAGATCCGGCCGAACGTGCAGGTTTAAGCTTTGTGCCCCAGGTTTAAGCTTTGTGCCCCGGGTTTAAGCTTTGTG
>JAOZLU010000948.1 GCA_029934695.1 Desulfobacterales bacterium
GTATCCCCGCCTGCAAAGAGAATCGGGTCCTTCGCTGTCCATCGCCCTGTCTCCGGGTCGTAGTCACGGTAGCCGAAGCGCACAAGCCCGGTATCCCGGTCATGCAGGCCGCCTGCAAAGCCGAAAGGCACTGCAAACGCCGGGTCGCTGTCGGAAATCATGTTCCCGAAGGAATCATACTCAAACTTCTTTACCACAGTCCCGGAGGCATCCGCAACAGCTTTCAGCGTCCCGACCTGATCGTAGGCGAGATAATACGTCTCCGAGCCTTTCGTCATCGTTACCGGCATTCTGGCATCGGCGTACTCGAAACGCATTTTCAGCGTGTCATCGGCATTGTACACGGCCAGCAGCCGTGTCAGCCCCTGCCACAGATATTTCTCAGTGATAACGCCGTTCACCTTCTTGGCAATTCGCCTGCGGGCGTGTCATCAAACCGATACTGGCGGACATATTCATGCCGTTTTGCATGTTAATGACTTTATGACGATATCATTTTCGCCTTTGCAATTTCATAAATCAGTTCTCCGACGGTTGCCGGGCTGCGATACGACTTTTTCATCCCCAGGTCCTCGAAAAGCTCGGATATCTCATCCTCAAGGTCACCTATGGCAAGATCGTGGCTGCCCAGAAAATTCAGACACTCCGAGAGTTCCCCGAATGTGTGAGCCGGAGACAGTTTTCTGACAGGCATCCCGATAAGCCCGGCTATATATCTTCTCTCACATATCACCGCCTCATCCGGAATATCGGGAAATTTCCCGGCGAATATTTCCAAAAAGTCTTCATCACTGATATCCGGAAGATGATGCAGCCTTCTTTTTTTCAGCATTTCCGAGAATATCCATATGCCCAGAGCAACGAGTATCAGAACAGTTACGGACATGGCGTTTCTCCGCAGTCTGCCGCACAATAGGCAATGACACACCACGACCACAGACCTTCGGCGATCGTGAGGGGCGTTGCAACTTTGGATATCACCCTGCCCGCCACACGCAGATTTCTTGAAATGAGACGGGCTATTTTTTTATGTTGTCTCGGTGTCAGTTTGCTGAGGTAGTGGGAAACTACGCTCAACGGAGTTGTCAGTCGCTGATCCTGTCTCACAACTCTGAAAGGAGGTACCAGTTTCTTTGGTACTGCCGAACCAAATATGGCATACCAAACTGGCAACCGGTTCTGTTCGATACAGTCAGCCCAGCAGTCTGACCAGCTTAACCCCTCCGGATCAATCCAGTTAATTGGATCATCCAGGCAATACCCGTAAAGATCAGTATCCCCGCCTGCAAAGAGAATCGGGTCCTTCGCTGTCCATCGCCCTGTCTCCGGGTCATAGTCACGGTGGCCGAACCTTACGAGGCCGGTATCCCGGTCATGCAGACCGCCTGCGAAGCCGAAAGGTACCGCAAAGGTCGGGTTGCTCTCGTTGAGAATGTTCCCGAAGGAATCATAGCCGATCTTCTTTACCACATTTCCCGATGCGTCCGCAACAACTTTCAGCGTGCCGACCTGATCATATCCGAGATAATACGTTGCCCCGGCTTTGGTCATGGCAACGGGCATTCGTGCATCCGCATACTCGAATCTCATAGCGAGATTGTCGGAGCCGTCATACACAGCGAGCAGCCGTGTAAGCCCCTGCCACAGATATTTCTCAGTAATAACGCCGTCCACCTTCTTTGCAATGCGCCTGCCGAGCGGGTCATGCACATACTCAATGATCCTTCCGTCAGGCAGATCAGCCCGAAGCAGCTCGCCTCGGAGAGAGTAATCATAAGTCGTAACCTCATTCCCCTGCGTTTTGCTGATGAGAAACCCGTCCGCATCATGCTGATAATCCGTGTCGCCTGCTTCGAGCAGATTGTCCTCATCATTGTACATCAGCGATCTGCCGACGCCGTATCTTTCCTCATAAGTACGGATGCCGTAAGGCCG
>JAOZLU010000353.1 GCA_029934695.1 Desulfobacterales bacterium
TCCGCATCTGGATGAACGACGGTGATGACAGCTTCAACCCGCCCACAGGCGAGCTGACCAGCCCGGAATACAACACGACCGTCACCGTGGTTGGCGTGAACGATTCACCGGTGATTGATGGTCTTGACGGCGATACGAGAACATATATTGAAAATGACTCTGCCGCCATGATGATGCTTGATTCTGATGCCGCTCTTGCTGTTGTCACTGATGATGACAGCGCAGATTTCGACGGCGGCCGTCTTGAAGTAAAGATCTCCAGCGGGCTTGAGAAGGATGAAGACGTTCTCAGCATTGCCAATGACGGATATGTTGAGCCGGGTACAGTTGTTAATGACGGTGCTCAGACTGCCGCAGCAAACATCTCGTATAACGGTAATGAAGTCTTCTTTGGAGGCAAGGTGATCGGAACAGGCGCTTACGATGCCGATACCGGCAAGCTGGACATTGATCTGACCGCAGAAGCGACTACAGAAGGAGTCTCTGCGCTGATCCAGAACATCAGCTATGCCAACACCGACTCGGATGATCCCAAGGACGGTGACCGCACCATTGATTTCAAACTGATTGACGGTGACGGTGACGCCTTTGGCGCAGGTGAGACCACTGTGTCTGTGACAGTCGCAGTATCGGCAGTGAATGACGCACCTGAGATATTCAATGTTGAAGGCGATGTCGTGCCATACGCAGAAGGCGCAGATCCTGTTATGCTTGACGTTGGCGCTGACGCCACTGTGTTGGATCCTGACACTACCGACTTTAACGGAGGTAAGCTGGAAGTCCAGATTTCCACGGACCTCAGTTCCGCCACAGATGAAGATACATTAGGTATCAACCATGTGGGGAACGAATGGGATCAGATTGCTTATGATGAGAACACCTCTATAGTTTCTTACGGAAATGATAGAATCGGGCAAGCAATTTTTACTGAAACAAACGGTTTGCTGACCGTCAGTTTTGACCAAGCCGAAGCCGACCATGAGGCCGTATCAGCACTGATTCAGAACATCACCTACGATAATATTGAATCAATTGATCCGACCCCGGGCGACCGCAGAGTGACATTCACCCTGTCTGACGGAGATACGGATACGCCTGCCAACGCATCAAGCGAGCCTGTGGGAATGATCGTCAGCGTGGAAGCAGTGAACAGTGCGCCGGTTATCACTGATATTGACAGCGATGATACCCAGGTTTACGTTGAAGGGGATCCTGCAAAGCCGATTGATGTTGGAACGGATGCTTTGGTATCAGATGATGACAGCGATGATTTCGAGGGCGGCCATCTGAAAGTTCAGATACTCAATCCTGACACGGATGAGGACAAACTGAATGTTCGGGATGGCGACGGCATTGTCGTAGGAGCAGTCAATGATCTTACATTCAATGGCTCCGGCATCGGCACATTCGCTTATGATCCGGCAACAGCCATATTGGATGTCAGTCTGACCGCAAATGCTGACGCATCAGCGGTAAGTGTGTTGCTCCGGAACGTGACCTACGAGAACACGGACACGGACAACCCCACTGCGGGCAACCGTGAGATCGAGTTCACCCTCTCTGACGGCGACGGAGCCACCAGCGAAGGCGTGTATGCCACCATCAACGTATCCGCTGTGAACGATGCGCCTGAGATACTGAACATCCAGGGCGACAGCGTCACCTACGAAGAGCGCAGTGAGCCGGTTCTCCTGGACTTGGGCGAAGATGGCCTTGCACATGATGTTGACAACACGGACTTTGCAGGCGGCTCGTTGAAGGTGGATATCGCCACCGTCGGCACCGGTACAGATGATGTGCTGGGTATTCTGGATGTAGGATCAGAACCCGGACAGATCGGTTATGTTGACCTCGGCGGTAATGAGGGCGCAGTCTCTTTTGACGGCGTGCAGTTCGGCGTGGCCAATTTCACCGGTGCTCTCGGTATGATGACGGTATCACTCAACGGGAATGCGACACCTGATGCAGTCTCCGCACTGCTCCAGAACGTGACCTACGAGAACACGGATACTGTGATGCCAACAGAAGGGAACCGCACTGTTCAGTTTACTCTCTCTGACGGCGATGTAAACACTGGTGCTAGCGTAAGTTCGCCTGTTGAAATGACAGTCGGCGTGGCCGGTATCAACTCCGGGCCTGAGATCTCCGATCTTGACGGTGACGCGTTGGTCTATACAGAAGGAGCCGGTGCAGTGCTGCTTGATCAGAACGATCTTATGAACGATGCCGCAACTGTCAAGGATACTGACACCAATGACTACAGCACTGGTCATCTGTATGTCCAGATTACCGGCGGGTATGACCCGGATGAGGATGTTCTGGCTATCCAGGGCAGTGATCCGGCAAATACTGTTTCAACATGGAACGAAGCAGCAGGACGTTTGGATGTGGAGTTCACAGGCACCTTTAATGCAACAGATGCGAGCAATCTGATTCAGGCTATCACCTACGAGAACACCGACACCGACAACCTCACAGAAGGCGAGCGGACCATCCGCTTCCAACTCTGGGACGGCGGTGACGGGCCCACGCTCATGGGCGCATCCAGCGATTACAATTATGTGAACGTGATGGTAGTCGGCATGAACGATGGGCCGGAAATCTTTGAGATTGGAGACTCCGCTAATTACAGCGAAGGCAGCAACCCGGTGGTACTTGATCAAGATCAGGACGGCTATGTGACCGATCCTGACAGCTCTGATTTTGACGGCGGTCGGCTTGAAGTCCAGATATTCGGCGGTTTTGAGCAGGGAGAGGATGTGCTGAGCATCCAGGACCAGGGCGGAATCAGCTATGATGAAGTCTTTGTCACACTCAACGGTGACGAGATCGGTCAGGGCGGATTTAACCCCAACACCGGCACCCTCGGCATAGACCTGAACGCGAACGCGGATACCAGTACAGTCTCCACGCTCATTCAGAATATCGTCTATGACAACAACGCGGGTGACAACGTGACAGACGGGCTCCGCTCAGTTCGCTTCACCCTCTGGGACGGCGATGGCGGGTCTGCCAATTACGTCAGCATGGACCTGTCTGTGGAAGCAGTGAACTCCCCGCCGGTGATCACGAACCTTGCCGGAGATGCCCAAGAATACCTCGAAGGCACCGGTGCCACAGTGATACTCGACCAGGGCCTGCCAGCCAGCGTGTCTGACCCGGACATCGGAGATGACAACTTCAGTGGCGGCACACTCACCGTCCAGATTTCTGACGGGTTCAACCCGGATAACACAGCCGAAGATGTGCTGGGCATCCGCAATGAAGGCAATGGCTTTAACCAGATCGGCGTGGTTGGGACCCGGATCAAGTACGGAGGTGTCACGTTCGCCACCCTTGGCACACACGATCATGTCAACCATACGCTGACTGTTACTCTGGACAATGCCGTGGCAGATGAGAACGCAGTGGCTGCTCTGATTCACAACATCACTTATCAGAACACCATCACCACCTCGCCGTTTGAAGGTGAGCGTGATATCCGATTCTCGCTGTATGATGGTGACGGAGAGGGTGGAACCAGTGCTGACTATTCCGTGACCGTGAATGTGATTCCGGTGAACGATGCGCCGGAGATACTGAACCTCCATGGCGACACAGTGAACTTCATCGAAGACTCGGATGCTGTGATGCTTGATGTGTTCGATGTGACTCATCCCCAGGCTGTGGTCACGGATGAAGAAGGAAACTTCGGAGGCGGTACGCTCACAGTTCAGATCGTGGGCGGATACGACCCGACAGAGGATATACTGAGCGTCAATAATGAAGGAAACGGAGCCAGACAGATCGGCTTTGACATTTCCAACGCGGTATCCTATGACGGGGACCAGATCGGAACCGCCAACTTCATTGAAAGTACCGGAATGCTGGAGATCAGCCTGAACGGGACAGCGGACGCAGAGTCCGTCTCTTCACTGATCCAGAACATAACCTATAACAACATGGACACGGCAGACCCCTCAGAAGGGCACCGTGACATTCAGTTCGTCCTGTGGGATAATGAAGGTGCATCAAGCCTGGCCCGTGACACACAGGTCACCGTTTACGAAATAAACGACGCACCTGTGATTCACAACCTCGCGGGAGACACCGTGCCTTACGAAGAAGGAGCGGCGCCCGTAAGAATTGATGTGGGCATGGACGCGCTGCTGACCGATGCGGATACCACGAGCTTCGGTGGTGGTGAGCTTAAAGTCGCCTTTGACAATACAGATACTCTCCAACTTGGCGATGACAGTCTTTACGTTGACCGCCTGAGCATCATGGATGAAGGCTCAGGCGCGGACCAGATCGGATTTGCTGGCTTCAACAATTTCGGTATGGGAAGCGTGTATTATGAAGGAGTCGAGATCGGTTATGCTAAAGCGAATATAGATCCGACTAATGGTGATGCGCCGTTGTTTGTACAGTTGAACGATGCAGCGAATCAGGAAGCAGTCTCATCCCTGATCCAGAGCATCACGTATCAGAACACGGATACGCTTGACGCAACTGAAGGTGAGCGCACCATCCGGTTCCGGTTGAGAGATGGAGAAGGTCCGGGGCAGGAACCCGGGACAGAGATGATCAGTGAAGCCTTCAGCGACTGGGCCGTGACCACGGTTCTCGTTCAGGGCATGAATGATGCCCCCGAGATCCAGAATGTTGCCAATGACACCCTGACCTATTATAAGAACGACGGTCTGCTGGCCATAGATCAGGGAACCAATGCAGAGGTGAAGGATGCTGACAGCGATGACTTCAACGGCGGCAACCTGACAGTCCAGATCACCGACTCGGCCACCCCGTTCTTTGACAGACTGGACATCAGCACGGATGTGGGTGTCGGAATCAGCCTTGTGGGCAATGATGTTTACTATAATGGGAACAACATCGGAACATACACCCCCTCGGCAGATGAGAACGAGCTGGTAGTAACCTTCACCAGTCCTGATGCAAATGAAGATGCGGTTTCGGCACTGGTCCAGAGCATCGGATTCGAGAACACGAGCACACTGAATCCTGGATCAGGCGTGAGACATGTCTCGTTCACCCTGAATGACGGCGACGGCGCAGTCAGCCCGGGAATCATTGCGAACGTGGATGTGAACGGAAACCGTCCGCCTGAAGTTGACCAGGGAATTGTGCCGGACACGGACAATGTCTGGACCATCACCGAGGACTACACCAGCAGGCTCTCCCTGACAGTGGAGAACGTGTTCACAGACCCGGACGGCGATCAGCTCACCTTTGAGGCCGTATTGGTGGATGAAAACGGCGATCCGGTTGGTGACGGCAGTCTGCCCAACTGGCTCTTCCTGAGCGAATTGGGAACCTTCATTGCCAGACCCACCGAGCCTGTTTTGGAGCCGGTCTATGTGGATGTCTTTGCCAGTGACAATGTTCCGGGATTTGAAGCGGCGGAAACGTCCTTCTCCATCATTGTCTCCAGTGAAAACATCAACCATGAGCCTTATCTGGTCAGACTTGATGCAGCTGGAAATCCGGTGCTTGATTCAGGCGAGCCGATCATTGATCCGACGACCAGTTTCACGATTTCAGAGCATGAAACGGTCACGAACACGCCGCTGATAAGTGCCAACAATGAGAAGGTCATGATCAAGGCGCTTGATGACGACATCGGCGACAATATGACCTACAGCATTGAAGGCGGAAACGGCGCGGGCAATTTCCGGATTGATGGGAACACCGGTGAGATCATCCTTCAGACGACTGGCGAAAATACGCCAACCGGCGATGACAACATTGATTTTGAAACCGGGCCAAAGGCGTTCACCCTGAATATCAAGGCTGTGGATGGAAACGGCGGCGAGGATGTCGGTACTGTTACGATCTTTATACAAGACCTGAACGATGAGCCGGTCCCTGCTGAGATTCCTGAACAGTTGGTGTATAACAACACCCTGTGGGTCTATAATATTGAGGACCCGAATTCGAGCATTCCGGCTCAGGTTGTGGCCTTTGACGATTCTGATGACGACCACCTGACCTATCGGGCACTGCTCCATGATGGCGGAGAACTTCCGAGTTGGCTGAGCTTCAACACATCCGCAAATGAATTTGCCGGCTATGCTGAAGGACTGACCTCCGGAACGACCTACACCATTGATCTGTTCGCAGATGACGGTGTCAACGGGGAAATTGTCAACACCTTCACCATTGAGATTGCCAGCCTCGGTTCCGAACTCAGGGATGCGCTGGACTATCTTGATGATGCAGAGAACGGGGAAGAGTATGACCTGCCGGAAGAAGGGGAGAATGTGGAAATTCATGAAGTATTCATGTATGCCCAGGCCCCGACCCAAGGTGATCCTGCTGACACAGACATGGTGAGCCAGCCTGTCGTCAACACGGACATGCTTGAAGCACTGGCCCTCCTTGACGGTGATGCGTTCATAGCCTAGACAACAACCTTTAACCACAACAGACCTCCGAGGTTTTCAAAACCTCGTAGGTCTCAAACTTAAACTTATAACCACAACAAACCTCCGAGGTTTTTAAAACCTCGGAGGTCTCTTTTTTAAAACCTGAAAACCCCCTCAAGGAGTTTCTTATGTTCAAAAAAATGGTGCCGATTACAAAACAGCAGCACGCGAAGAAAAGAGTGCTTCCTGTGAATTCCTTCAAATTTGCCAGCAATTCCTATCTTGTCTCTGTAATCGGCAGTGAATTCAACAAAGTAGCCACCCTCTATCCCATTGTCTTTGTCAAGGACGGAGATGAACTCAGACCCTTTGCCCTGCTCGGACTCAAACAGGGCCAGAACCTGTTCGTGGATAAGGAAGGCCGCTGGAACGCACACTACATCCCCGCTATCATCCGGCGTTATCCCTTTGTATTAGGAAGAAACGAAGGGAACAACGAACTCATGATCTGCATTGACGAAGAAAGCGAGTTTGTCTCAGAAACCCAGGGCGAACCCCTGTTTGATGAACAGGGCAACCCAGCCCCGATCATCGAAAAAGCCAGGAACTACCTCATTGAATTACAGCGGTTCAGCGAACTGACCAACATGTTCAGCAAAGCCATGTCCGAACGTGAACTCCTCGCCCCCCTGAAAATGCAGATCAAAAACGCCCAGGGAGGCATGGTGAACATAGACGGCGTCTTTGCCATCAACGAAACCAAACTCAACGAATTGCCAGATGAAGTCTTCATCGAACTGCGCAAACGCGGCGCACTCCCCCTCATTTACGCCCATCTGCTCTCCCTGATTCAAATGGAACGCCTCGTCCAAATGAACGCATAATGGCCCGTAGGGTGGGTGGAGCCTGCGGAACCCACCATTTTAACCATAGAGGTGAAGAATTAAAATTTTGTAGGGTGGGTGAAGAATTAAAATTTTGTAGGGTGG
>JAOZLU010000949.1 GCA_029934695.1 Desulfobacterales bacterium
AAAGGTGCGATGCAGGGCTGATTTCAGGCCTCCCCTGAAAGCGTTATAATCAGTAATTATTTGTTAGGCGGGTATTTTTGGCAAAAATATTTTTTTGCGGAGGAGAACATGAAGAGTAAAATATTGATTATGATGACAGCACTTTTGCTGCTTTCCTTTTCGGTTTCAGCAGTAAGTGCGGTAAGCAAAGAGGAACTTAAAATAGCAATCTGGGAGGACATAAGCACCTTCGATCCCGGCTGGATGACCAGTGGTGAGAGGGAACTCATGATTATGAGCTGTCTTTATAATGGATTGGTAAAATACAAAGAAGGTTCATGGGAGATCGTGCCTGATCTGGCTGAATCGTGGGAAGTGGCCCCTGACGGAAAATCGGTTGTTTTTCATCTTCGCAAGAATGTTCAGTTCCACAAAGACTTTGGTGAAATGACGGCCGAAGATGTCAAGTTCTCCTTTGAGCGAATAATTGATCCTGCGGCCAAATCTCCGGAGAAAGATATCTGGAAGCTGTTGGAGAAGGTGGAAGTGATTGACAAATACACAGCCAAACTGATTTTGAAAGATAAGATGGCCAACCTGTTCACATCAGCGCTGCCTATGAATTCGGGCATGATTGTTTCCAAAAAAGCGGTCGAAAAAATGACGCGGGAAAAATTCGGCAAAGATCCGATTGGCACCGGTCCTTACCAACTGACCTCATGGAAGCCTAAGACACACGTTGAACTGACTGCATTTGATGGCTACTGGGGAGATATCCCCAAAATTAAAAAAGTGACCTTTCTTCCTATCGTCGAAGACAGCACTTGTGAGACAGCACTCAGAACAGGCGAAATCAACATCGGCCGTTCAGCCATGATCAATGTTCAATCTTTTAAGAAGAATTCCAAATTCGCCGTATATTCCAAGCCGGCTTTGAAAACGTACTGGCTGGGCATGACCGTCAACAAACCGCCCTTTGACAAACTTGAACTTCGTCAGGCGTTCCGGTATGCCGTGAATGTTGACAATATTGTTGAAGCAGCTTTTTATGGTACGGCCAAACGGGCCAAGACTGCATTGCCGCCCGGTCTTCCTGATCACTGGTCTGATGCGCCGGTTTACAAACAGGATATTGAAAAGGCAAAAAGCCTGATGAAAAAAGCCGGTAAATCCGGCGGATTCAAAGTCAGTCTCTTTATTCCCGGGAACGACGCTGAACGGATCATGGCTGAAGTGATAAAGGCCGATGCCGCCAAGGCGGGCATTGATGTTGTGATTGAAGTCAAAGAGATCGGCGCGTTTAATGACGCTGCAAATAAAGGCCAGACCGATGCCTATATCCAGTTTTACACTTCCACCATTGATCCGTATTATATTATGCAATGGTTTGCCGGCGAATCCTGGAATCCAAGTCAGTGGCGCAACGCCGAGTTTACCGATCTGATCAAAAAGGGAGCCAGTGAAATTGATCCTCAAAAGCGTCATCAGATTTATATGGATGCTCAGAAAGTGACGGATAAGGATTGCTGGGCTATCTGGCTGACCCACGGAACAATGGTTTGGATCACTCAGAAGAACGTGAATATCGGTGCGATTTATCCCAACGGACGAATGACACCCTGGACGATGAGCTTCAAATAAGTGTCAGCGGATCGAAAAAGTTTGTAGTTCCGCCTTCAGGCGGCATGTTGTGTAAGCGGAAATATCTGTTCACGAGGAACCGCCTAAAGGCGGAACTACGAACGGGCCGGCAATGGTCATAATCAGGAAAGATAATATGGATAAAATCCATGCTGTTATGGGCGGATTTCACCTCCCCGGACCAGATAATAACAAATAAATCACAATAGCCAAAAAACAAATAGCAAATAAATCACAAAAATCAAAATTCCAAACCTTCTTGAGATTTGAATATTGGAATTTGGAATTTATTTGGGATTTGGAATTTGGAATTT
>JAOZLU010000950.1 GCA_029934695.1 Desulfobacterales bacterium
TCGAATTTTATGAAACTTCCAGAGGATATTCAAAATGATAAAGGAAAACTGAGTTATGCTGCTTATAATCCCAGTACAACTGAAGGTCCCAGCGGGATCGGCGTTCTGGCAACGATAACATACACGCCTTCAAGTCCTGATGCTGTGTGTGAGGTGACATTTGATGAAAGCAGAACATGGATACTTGCCACAGGCAGTAACGACCCATTGCAACGGGGTTTGGAACCCGGGATTGTCACACCCACATGCGAGATTAGCGTCACTCCCGGTGATCATGGAAACATCGGTCACGATGATGAAGTGTTCGGTGAAGCTGTTGCAGTGCCTGTGCAAGCAGAATCAAACCCGGAATTCAGCATAACACCTGCTGACGACTGTTATAAAATTGCAAGCGTCACAATAAACGGCACTCCCCTTGACGAGCCTGTGAGTTCCTATACCTTTAATAATGTGACCTGCGATGGTGATGAAACTTACTCCATAGCCGCTGATTTCAAAATTAAACAATTTGAAATAACATCCGGTGTATCCGGTGACGGCGGCACCATTTCCCCTGCCGACGATCCTGATCCTGTGCTGGTAAATTGCGGAGCAAGTCAGACCTTTACCATAACGCCGCAAAGCACATCCCCTGATCAGTGTTATCACATTACAGATGTCAGGGTTGACGGCCATTCTGTCGGCGCTGTCAGTTCCTACACATTCGAGAATGTGACAGCAAATCATTCAATAACAGCCAGTTTTGCCATTAACAATTTCCAAATTACAGCCAGCGCAGGGCCTGATGGCAAGATTGAGCCTTCCGGGACTATGACATTGATCTGTGAAGCAAATCAGAAGTTCACCATAACGCCCGACTATGGCTATCACATTGTAGAGGTCAAAGTTGATGGTGCTTTTGTCGGAACAGAGAGTTCCTACACATTTTCCAACACCGGAAGCGGCAGTCATACTATTCATGCTGAATTTGAGAAGGATTATTTTTCCATACAAGCCAGCGTGGCCAGTGATACAGGTATAATCGGTAATATCACTCCTGACGGCATTGTGAAAGTTGCCCGTGACTCAACGCCGACCTTCACCACAAAAGGGGCTGATTGCTATGAATTAACGGATATCACACTCAATGGCAGCTCGGTTATGGCGGATGTCCAGACAGACGAGAATGGTCAGGGAAGTTACACGCTCCCGCCAGTGAACGCTAATCATATCATAGAAGCCACATTTGATATCAGAACATACACCATAAACGCCACCGCGGATACCGGAGGGAGTATTGATCTGTCCGGTGATGTAACCGTGGAGTGCGGAGGTTCACAGGAATTCACCATAACCCCTGATGATTGCTATCAGATCACAGATGTCAAAATAGACGGTGAGTCCGTTGATGTTGCGGATTCTTACACATTTACCGATGTCAGAAACGACCATACCATCCATGCTGCTTTTGAAAAAATCCCCTATGCAATTACAGCTGATTTTCAAAAAGGCGAAGATGAAATTGGTAAAAACGGAACTGTTAATCCATCTGAGGCGACCGTGAAGTGCGGTGAAAACCAGATAGTCAGGATCATACCCAATGAAGGCAGTTCCATTCTTGAGGTGGGAATTAACGGTAAAAAAATCAATTGTGAGCAAGACGATGCTTGTAAAATAGTCGAGGAGGAAATCGAATATACGTTTATCAATGTCCGGGAAGACGGCAACGAAATTTATACCATATTTGGAGGAGACAATATATATACCATAATGGCCAGCGTCGCGGGGGATGGTAAAATCGAACCATCTGGCGAAGTCACTGTGATAGAGGAAGACGATCAGACGTTTTCAACCACTCCGTCTCAGGATGAGTCTCTGCTTTACCTGGTGGTGGATGGTGTAAAAGTCGATGCAGAAACTGAATATCTGTTTCCCAATATAAGGGACGATCATAC
>JAOZLU010000951.1 GCA_029934695.1 Desulfobacterales bacterium
TACTCAGTGTTCCCCGTCACATATATATTTGAGTACCCTTTTTATAAGAACCACATAAGAACCTGAGATGCTTTGTAAGACTTCCGATATTGACAAGCAATTACAAAGGCGTTTTTCTCCTGATTCGTTGCGAGAATTTTATTTTGAATACAAAAGTCGAAAGACTGATCACTTTCAGCCAAATCAGATAGAAATTCAGATGGGTGCGGACGGAGTAACATATGAGGCTTTTGAAAAAGAATTAGATCGTAACGTCAATTTCATCAGTAAGAAAGTCTTGTCAGGCTCTTATCTTTTTTATCCATTTCGCGAAGTTGAAATTGACAAACCAGGCGGAGGCAAACGAACTTTGTCAATTGCTTCAATCCGTGATGTTATTGTTCAACAACAGCTTTACAACAGCATTTATCCTGTAATGGACAGATTGTTTCGACATCCCTTTGTAAACCATGTTTCGTTTGCATATCGAAAAGGGCGATCAGCACCTCAGGCTGCATCATATGTTCATAACTACCTGAAAAAAGGCTATATTTACGCTCTTGATGCGGATATAGTCAAATATTTTGACAGCATTCCGCATGAGGCATTGTTGAATCTCTTAAAGATTCATCTTGGAGAAAATTCCATAACCTATAAACTGACCAGAAGATTCATTCTCACGGACAGAGTCCCTTACAGCACTTATAGAAGGAGAAGATGTGGTCGTTTATACGGAAAAGAAATATTCCGGAAAATAAAGCCGGATCGTAAGCGTCGTGAAAAAGGGGTGCCACAGGGGGGAGTGCTGTCAGGTATGTTGGCTAATTTGTATCTTCATGAATTTGACAGGTGGATAATGAAAGAAGTCAGTCGCCAAATTCCTCTGAGATATGTTCGATATGCCGACGATTTTGTCATACTGACTCGTACTCCGGAGAAGCTGGAACCGCTTCGACGCAAAGTTGCATCAAAATTAAGTGATATAGGACTTGAACTTCATACGGATACGGCTAAGACACGATTAGTGAATGTAGCAGATGATGATCTCAGATTTGTCGGGTTTCGCTTTTCCCTTACTGACATTTCAGTCCGCGAAAGAAACATTCAGAAATTCAAAACACGGTTCACTGATAAAATATATAGTGATTCTTCTTGGAATATTTCATTTCGCAACAAGGAAAAAAGGCTTCGTGCTTTGACAACTCGAAAACTAAACTATAAAATATTGGGAATACCGGAGGAAAAATGCTCAGAATGCGACCTTCCTGTAAATTCCAAACCTAAAAGTTGGATGGGATTTTTCGCTGTTGTCACAAATACTGATCAATTGAGAGGATTGGACAAATGGATCCGGGCAGAGATTGCAAAATATTTTCTTCAGCAGTACAATTATCGTATAAAACGAAAAATGTTACGTAAAGCCGGATTGGCAAGTATTGAACAGGAGTATTATCGAATCCGGAAGATTAAGCCTTGTGAATGTATAAATGATAAAGAATACTCAGATTCGTCAAGCGCGGATGAAGGTGAAGTCACCCGAATTTTCACTGGTAAAGACTGAAAACAAGGAAGACAAATGAACACTGATCTCTCATTTATCACCAACGAAAAAAACCAAAGCCTTAAAGAGCGCTTCAAAGTCCTTATCAAAAGCACCGCGTTCTTTGACTGCCTTGTGGGTTACTTTTATTCCAGCGGATTTCATGCCATCTGTCCGTCACTGGAAAATACGGAAAAAATCAGAATTCTTATTGGCATCAGCACAAGCAGAGAAACTTTTGAGATGCTGAAAGAAGCTGGTAAATCCACGCAGCAGACCTTTGATTTTTCACACGCCGAGACTAAGCAGGAAGTTGAGAATCTGGTCCAAAAAGAAATGGAGGGTTCTGATGACACCAGAAATGTTGAAGAGGGTGTTCACAAATTTATAGAATGGATCAGAAACGGCAAACT
>JAOZLU010000952.1 GCA_029934695.1 Desulfobacterales bacterium
GATGTTGGATGTTTGATGTTGGATGTTTGATGTTGGATGAAAGCCTCCAGTATCAAACATCAAACATCCGGTAAATTGCAACAATTGCCACGCCTATCAGCATGGATAAAAACACATTTCCTGTTTTATAGGTGCAAAGGGCTGTGCATAATGCCGCTATGCTTCCTGCAAAACCGGATGAAAATATGCCCGGGGCAACCAATGAAAGAAGTATTGTTCCGGGGAGGGCGTCCATGAAAGTTTTAAATCTTCCTGAATTGGGCAGCCTGCTCGCGAGAAGCAGCCCGCCGACGCGCAACGAATACGTCACAATTGCCGCTAAACCGATTACCAATAATACAGTGGGGCTGATATCCAGAGAGGCTATCATGATCCTGCTCCTTCTGACAGGTCTTTTGTTAAAGCCGACACCAAAGCACCGCTTATTCCGCCAATTAATATATACCATTTCCCTGGCAAAAGCTTTTCAGCAATTATGGCAAGTGCCGCTGCCACAAGCCAGGGGACAATGTCGTTTTTGCCTCGCCATAAACCAATGACCAGTGCTGTGAAGACAGCAATGAAAGCAAAATCCAGTGCATAAGTCTCCGGGTTTCGGATAACGGCCCCAAGACTGTGTCCCATCATTGTGCCAAAAGACCACACGAAAAAAAGGCAAAGCCCTCCGCCAAGCAGAAAGCCTGTGGATGCTTTTCCCTGACGATGTGCGGCCATTGTAACCGCCCAGTTTTCATCAGCAACGAGATGCATTATCATAAATTTCTGACATAACGGCTTTCCTTGAAAAACAGGCTTTAATGACGCGCCGATGAGCAGATAACGCAGGTTTATCACCAGGACGGCCACCGTAATCTCAATGATGGGAAGCGGTGCTATCCACATATCAACCATTACAAATTGCGCTGAACCGGCAAAAATGGACAGATTCATCAGGAGCAATTCTATCCAACTTATATTTTTTTGCGCGGCAAGCATACCTAGCACACTTCCGTAAGCCCCGACACTGAGGGCCACAGGCAAAGTTGCTACAAAACCGGACCACATTGATCTTTGCATTGTTATTCCTCCTTAATTTTTTTAGGCAGTAATATAGCAACGCAAATCCCCTCTTGTATTGAACAAAATTGCTTTTTTTGGCCCGAAAATTTCAAACTCTTATAACCTTCTAAAATAAAATGCAATAATATTTTCAGAAGATATTGAGATTCGTTTCGGCCAGTCATCCCCTCTGCTCCGGCGGATTGCCAAATCCGTTGGTGGCTTGGATTTGTCAATCCAAGCCGAGCTATACGGTCCAAACGAAGATGTTGTTCAGTCGTTTCAACAGCCAACCTTTCGCTTTCAACTTCTTAACACATTTATAAGAAACACATCTATCTATTTTGATTTATTGAATATATTTATATTCTGATCCAAATATTTTTTCAGCTTACCCATATTTAACTTATTGATTTTATTTGATAAGATTAACGCCTTCAACTTTTGCTGATTTTCATAAACCATTGACAATAGGGCATTCGGAATTATGGTATTTTGATGATGTTTTGGATACGTCATTATAACCTGCTGAATTTATTGACTCCGACAAATTTTTAACTGGTAATTTATATAATAATTAAGAAGGTTTATCATGTTTTTGCCCATATCAGTCACAGTTCAAATGACTGTTATATTTTACAGAACTTATTGAAAATTAAAGATTAGTATGTCAGAATGTCTTTTCTGTTGCAATACTGCCTGAATCTTTCAGGCATATTTTTACTGGTTAATTTGTGTAGTATTATTTTAAAATACCATAGCACGAAAAGTACCTGACAGTTTTAACCTGATAAAATAATAGTATAAAATTAGATTTCAGGTATTTCTCATCTTCTTTAAAAAAGTTGAAGATTGTTTCTACATCAATAATAACAATATGTTGTAAAGGTAGA
>JAOZLU010000953.1 GCA_029934695.1 Desulfobacterales bacterium
GGGTTGAATCTGACCTAACTGCATCTGTTTATCCTCTGAATTTGAATGGTTAATGACACCGTCCGCAATCCTGCCGGACGGGGTTTGTAACCCCGTCCGCAACTTTTTTACAACCTGCCGTCCGCAACATTTTGCAATCCTGCCGGACGGGAAAGAGAAAACTTTGCGGACGGGGTTGCAAACCCGTCCGGCTTGAAGGGCTTAATTTTACTCTATTTTGCAACATATTGCAATACGTAAATCACTTCTTCCACGCCGATTTTCTTGTCGCCGTTCACATCCACATCAATATAAATAACGGCATTACCGAGAGAAAGCCCTGCCGATGCTTTCAGGGCCAGCACAGCGTCGGCAAGGTCAACCCCGTCGCTGTGATCAATATCTCCATAATCATAAACTTTTGCATCGCGCACTGCGCGCGCAGAGAAAGTCTGCCCTTTGTCGTTATAGGTGACGGCGACGGCACCCGAAGAGGATCGCCATACATGCACCTTATCATTAATGCGGGTAGTTGATGACCAATGGTTTGATGAGCCTGAAAAAACCTCATAAAGCGAATTTTTGCTATGATCAAATAAAGTTAACACTTCATTTATATCAGGCAAACGCCAGTCGCTGTAACCGTTTTCGGAAGGAAATGTCAGGGCTTCGCAATCTGTTAATGCCTCAATCCATTTTGTTTCCGGTGCTTCTTTCAGCCACATCAGGCCTGTTATTCTCTCCGTAACCGTGCCGTCACCGTTGTCTGTAAATACAGACGCGGGCATTTCATCGCCCCGCACGGCACGGATATAACGACGATAATAACTCATCTCCTCATTGTCATTGGGAGAACCTGTGACCTTACCACCCATCTTGCCTCCGAAATTCACACTCCAGGTCCACACTTCCTCAGGCCCGTCAGCAGGCACGAAAATGTATGTGTCGGATGACCAATAAAGGTAGTCGGAATCATCCCCCGAGGCGGTGTTCGGAAAAATTTCCGTGTCAACAGCAGGATTATAATTATCCCTGTCCACAATAAACGCCAATTCTCTGATCGTCGGAAGCCGCCAGCCGGAATAGCCGCCGAACTGGTCGGAATTGAGGCCGGCAATGTAAGTCGCTGCTTCCTCCCAGGTGTATGTTGCGGTTTTGTTCTGGCTGGTTTTAATCTCCCAGGTCAGACCGGTTATACTGTCATCTGCCATTTTGTCTCCGGCAACTGTCCTGACTGTGAAACGCTGTCTGCCAGATTCCAGAACTTTTGTGTCGCTGTCATAACTGCCATCCTGACCGTAGATGTAACTGCCATATTTGTCGTAGAACTCACTTTCCCCGGGACAGTTGATTTCATTCCCATCGCTGTCGTAACAATTGGGGCAGATGATTTCATTCCCCTGACTGTCATAGCATTTTGGGCAGTTGATTTCGCTCCCCTGATCATTGTAGCACTTGGGACACTCAATTTCACTACCCTCTGTATCATAACAGCCGGAGTCAGGGCAGATAATTTCATCCCCTTCACTGTTGAAACAATTCGGGCAGACAGTTTCATTTTTTTCAGCATCATAACATACGGGGAATGCCGCCATTGCATTCCCCTCGCTGTCATAACAAGTCGGGCAGTTGGCCACGCTCCCCTTGCTGTCATAACATTTAAGGCAGGATATGCTAATATTGTAGCTGCTGCTGTAGCATTTGGTCTGTCCTGTGTCGGGAACCGGTGCGACCTGTGCGGAAGAACCTGAACAGACGGTCAGGATAAAGATCATTGAAAATACCGTGATTCTGATTGCTTTTTCCATTTTTAAACCTCCATTTGTAGGGTGGGTGGAGCCTGCGGAACCCACCATCTCTCACATCCAATCAATTATAATTTATTGACAAAAAACGGATTGTAGGGTGGGTGGAGCCTGCGGAACCCACCATCTCTCACATCCAATCAATT
>JAOZLU010000354.1 GCA_029934695.1 Desulfobacterales bacterium
TGGCAGGCTTCACCAAAGAAAAATATTTGAAACTGCTGCTCAGACCACAGAAGCATTCCCATATCAAAAAAAACCGCATACTCCGCTTCTGAAGAACCCAATATTTTTCTTGAAAAACTGAGTTTGAAGCTGTATAACTCCTCCCTGATGCTTTCAGCATGACCCCAATGACGCAGATTGTCACCTCTGTTTTTTATGAATGGAAAAAACAGTTCCCGGCGGCCATCCTGGAAGTAAATGCAGGTGTATGATCCGGCTGTCTGAGCATAACGAACAGTTTCCCGGAAACCGTCAGATCGGAAATTCAGTCTGCCGGAATACGGGCTGCAAAAACTGCAGGCCGGGAACTTGTTTCGCCTTGCCGGAAATTGGGGGAGACACTGGGGTATTTATATTTACATTGACAGTATCCGATGGGGGAACAATGACTGAAATATCAGCGAATGACCACACGCCTCAGGAGTTGGCAGCAGACGGAAGAGAGGCCGGGGTTGAATCGGACGAATATATCCCGTTTCCTTTTGATGCAGAAAAGATATCCATTTCCGATAAGAGAGTTCCGCTTGAAACACTTGTCCGCAGGTTGAAACAGGGAACCATCAGTGCCCCGCTAATTCAGCGCGGGGCCGGGATATGGAATGATCAGCAGCAGAGCCGACTTATTGAGTCGTTAATGCTGAGAATACCCGTTCCGCTTTTTTATGTTGCCGAGGATGAGGATGTTAACTGGAAAGTTGTTGACGGTCTTCAGCGCGTAACAGCAATCCGTCGCTATGTGCTGGGGCAGGAGTTTGTATTAAATGGCCTTGAATTTTTGCGTGAACTGGAAGGATGCAAATTTGATGATCTGCCCCAGAAATACCAGAACCGAATCTTAGAGACAGAATTTCAGTTTGCCATTATCAATCCTTCCACACCGCAAAAGGTACAAAGGAATATCTTCAAACGCCTTAACACCGGAGGGCTGCCGCTCACAGCACAGGAAATCAGACATGCGCTTTACCATGGTCCGTCCGCGGAATTACTGGCAGAACTGGCCCGGTCAGAAGATTTCAGAACAGCAACCGCGGAAAGTGTCAATGACAGCCGGATGGCAGGGCGTGAGCTTATTCTGCGATTCTTTGCCTTTCTTATCCGCGGCGCTGATTCTTATCCGAAAAATGGGGATATGGATGATTTTCTCAGCGGAACCATGCAGATTATAAATCTCATGCCGGAGCTTCCGCCAAAAGAACTCGCGACAGCCCTTGATGCGGATATCAGGGACATGAAAATCAGATACAGTACTCACGATCAGTTAAAAGAATTATTTTATCTGGCAATGAAACGGGCGATAGAGCTGTTCGGCGACCACGCATTCCGAAAGTCTGTTCCCAATCAAAATCGCAAACGTACACCTGTCAACAAATCATTGTTTGAAGCATGGTCTGTTATTTTATCAGAGATGGAGGAAGCAACATATCAGGCACTTTCAGAAAACAGGGAACGATTTTATTCTTTATTGGAAACTGCAACTTATCAGGCCGGAAATGATGATCTGACCAGATTTATTTCACGCGACAGCCACAAATATCAGGGTGTGATAAAGAGATACAGAATACTTGAAAATATCACTGAAATTGCAATAAAAAATTACTACGATCTGGAGGACGATGTAGCTACAACAATAAAAAGAG
Source organism: Desulfobacterales bacterium (assembly GCA_029934695.1). Classification (GTDB taxonomy): domain Bacteria; phylum Desulfobacterota; class Desulfobacteria; order Desulfobacterales; family 4be13; genus JAOZLU01. The sequence continues at coordinate 1,677 of JAOZLU010000354.1, forward strand.
AACCTGATCTTGATAAAGCTCTATTAATAATATTAAGAAGCATCCCAGCGGCCGTTCTGCCACCTCGTCCCATAAGTACCCCCGTCCCATAATAAGAGATGGATGAATTTACAATCTGCTGTATGGAGGATTCTCATGATTAAAAAATTACATATTCAGGGCTTTAAATGCTTTGACAACGAAGACTTTGCTGTCGCCCCCCTTACGCTTCTGGCAGGCATGAACAGCTCGGGCAAGAGCACGTTTTTGCAGGCGATAAGGCTGATATACAGACGCGACAACGCTTTAGACGGACTTGGCCCGTTTTCTGAGTTGGTGTCTTCGCTGCACAGCAGCTTCAAAATAGCGATGACTTCAGGAGTCAGACATGACGTTTTTGAATACCCGGAATCAGAGAACTGTGAGCATGAACATGTTCAGCCCGGTCTGATGTCGTATATTTCTGCCGCCAGACTGGGCCCGGAGCTGCATCTTCCCTTATGCGGAAACAAAGAAAAAGGCCGGGATGTCGGAGTGAAAGGTGAACATGTTATTGATTTCTTGGAACATCATAGTGAACTGGCAGGTCTGCCTGAAATTCTCAGGCGACCCGAAGCCAGAAGCTCTGCGGTTCGTAATAATGTCTCGGCCTGGCTGAGTATGATTTCTCCGGGTATCAGATTTGAATGGGAGAGTATTCCCAAAGCTGACTTACTGCGTGCGGAATACAGCGGGCACCGCCCGGGCAATGTGGGATTCGGCATATCTTATACATTACCAATTATCGCCAACGTATTGGGGTATGCCGCGCTCGTGGCCAGGGGTGATGAAAAATCGGCACTTATTATGTTGGAGAACCCGGAAGCTCATTTACATCCGGCGGGACAGACGCAGATCGGCGGATTTCTTGCCAAAGCAGCCTCTTGTGGCGTTCAGGTTATAATTGAAACTCACTCGGATCACCTTCTTAACGGGATAAGGCTGGCTGTGAAAAATAAATTTCTTGATGCAGAAAAAACAGCTTATTATTTTTTTGATTACGACTTCAGTGAGGAAAAGTCCGTCATCAAACAGCCTGTAATCGATGATGAGGGATATTTTGATGAATGGCCTGACGGCTTTTTTGATGAAACTGAAAAAAATCTCGAAAGGCTTTTATAATTATGCTGAACATTTTCTTCAACCCGTATCCAGGCATGTCGGCGGACTATGAATCAGGCAAAAAGTGTCTCCTTTCGACTGCCAATGCATGCAGGGAAATAGCTGACAGGATGTCATTAAAAGCCTATGAGCATAGCGGAGATGACTCCGTAAAATGCTTCATCGTATGCAAAGACAGAAGAGGAGTATGGTTTACGTCTTCAAGTTTTTTAAGAGATTATTCAGGACGCGACAGGGAACTGGTCAAGTGGTTCCTCCGATTGTTTGACAGGGGTTCACGGGTAACAGATGATGACCTTTCCGTTTGCGAAGACTGGGTACTCCGAGGTTTTGATTTTTCTGCACCGGTTCTTGAATTTGCCTTACGACAGGATGGCATGGCTGTCACAATTTCAGATGATGCTGATTGGAAATCTGATTTTTATTATTTTGTTGAACAACCACACGAGTTGCCCAATATTCATGGCCAGGATGATTGCTCACCGTTACGAAAATGGATAGAACAATGGTCTCAGCGTAACCTCTCTTTCAAATCTTTGCTGGAAAACAATTTCAATATTCTTTTTTGCAAAGGTGCATCAAATACATGCTTTCCTTCTCGGCATGAAGAAGAAAACGTGATAAAAGCATTAAAACAGGCGCGGGATTATGGCTATGAAATTGATAACGATTCAGTAAAACCGTTTAAATCAAAATATGGGAATATCCGTGAGTTAAGATCATATCAGGATGGTGTGAGAATATTTTTTGCATTGAGAGAAAATATGCCTGTTATCGGCGGTTTTTATCGAAAGTCCGCAGCGATTAGCCAAAACAAGGCAGGCGAATATGCAGCAAAGCGTTTAAAAGACCAAGGCTGTCTCTGAGTCGTTTATGAATTAAGGAGATGCGGGCTTCAAAGATGACAGCGTAAAAATCAACGTGGAGCAGATATTCAAGCTCATGTCACCGCACACGGATATAAAAACCATTTAAGGAGGCCATAAATGAAACTCAAGTTCAAAAAACAGGCATACCAGACCCGTGCAGTGGAAGCAGTCGTGGATTGCTTCAAAGGCCAAGGCCAGCCCAATACAGCGGGAATCAGTTACCGCATTGATTCAGGTTCAGACAGGCAGCAGAGATTTGATGATTCCGGATTCAAAAATGCCGAAATAGACAACACCCTGCCATTGCTGGAAAATATTCAGGAAGTCCAACGGCTTCAAAATCTTCCCCAATCCGGCGCGCTGGTGACAACAAAAGTGTCGCCGCTCAATCTTGATATTGAGATGGAAACCGGAACCGGAAAGACCTACTGCTATATCAAGACCATATTCGAGATGAACATGCGCTACGGCTGGACCAAGTTCATCATTGTCGTGCCAAGCATTGCCATCCGTGAGGGCGTTTATAAGTCACTGGACATCACAGGAGAGCATTTCCTGGAGTCTTATGGCAAGCGGGCGAAATTTTTCATCTACAACTCCAAGCAGCTCCACAATCTGGAGAGTTTCTCATCAGATGCCGGAATCAACATAATGGTGATCAACGTGCAGGCGTTTAACGCGCGGGGAAAGGACAACCGGCGTATTTATGAAGAATTAGATGACTTCCAGAGCCGCCGTCCCATTGATGTCATCAAAGCCAATCACCCCATCCTGATTCTGGACGAACCTCAGAAGATGGAAGGCAAAAAAACACTGGATTCGCTCAAAGAGTTCAATCCCCTGATAATACTGCGCTATTCAGCTACCCATAAGACAACGCATAACAAGATTCATCGCTTAGATGCCCTGGATGCCTACACCCAGAAGCTGGTCAAGAAAATTGCTGTGCGCGGCATATCTGTCAGAGGATTAAGCGGAACCAATGCTTACCTCTATCTGGAATCCATAGAAATTTCCTCCAAAAGTCCGATAGCACGCATTGAACTGGAAATAAAGCAGAAAAATGGTATCAGACGGATCACGCGAAAACTGAAAAAAGGTGACAACCTGTTCGACTTGTCCAACAGGCTGGATCAGTACAAAGGGTTTGTCATCTCGGATATTAACGCGATTACCGACACGGTCAGCTTTACCAACGGTGCTGAACTGTCAGCCGGAGAAGCCACCGGCGATCTCAATGAAACAGCGCTTCGCCGCATCCAGATTCGCGAAGCTGTCAAAGCGCATTTTGAAAAAGAACAGGTTCTGTTTCATCAGGGCATCAAAGTTCTCACCCTTTTTTTTATTGACGAAGTTGCCAAATACAGGGTTTACACAGATGCAGGTGAAGAAGGGGGCGAATATGCCAAAATCTTTGAGGAAGAGTATAAGGAGTGCCTGAACGAGCTTAAACTCCTCCACAAAACGGAATACAGAAAATATCTCGATGGCATAGATGTTTCAGACACCCATAACGGATACTTCTCCATTGACAAAAAGTCAAAACGCCTAATTGACCCAAAGATGAACAAAACAGAGATGAAAAAAGGGGAGGCAAATGACGCAAATGCTTATGACCTGATTCTGAAAGACAAAGAGCGACTGCTTTCTTTTGAGGAACCCACCCGCTTTATCTTCTCCCACTCCGCACTCCGCGAAGGCTGGGACAACCCCAATGTCTTTGTCATTTGCACACTCAAGCACAGCGACAACACCATATCCCGCAGGCAGGAAGTCGGGCGCGGGCTACGCATCGCAGTGAATCAGTTAGGAGAAAGGCAGGACAATCCAGCGACCGTGCATCAGACCAATGTGCTGACGGTGGTGGCAAGTGAGAGCTATAAGGATTTTGTGGCGGCTCTGCAAAAGGATATCAGCGAATCTCTTTCTGAAAGACCCCGCACAGCTAATGCAGCCTATTTTGCCGGAAAAATCATAGACACAGAAAACGGTAAGATGGAAGTAACCGGTGATATCGCCGAAGGTATTGAATTTTACCTGATTCAAAACGGTTATGTGGACAGAAAGAAGAATATTGTCCAGGTCTATCACGAAGCAGTAAGGAATGACCGTCTGGCCCCGCTGCCAGATGACCTGAAACCCTTGCAGAAACAGATTTTTCAATTGATTAAAAGTGTTTACAGTGGTGAGAATTTTCCATGCGAAGATGATCGCAAAGCCAGGCCCAACCTTCTGAACGCCAATTTTGAGAAAAAAGCGTTTAAGGAACTTTGGAACCGGATTAACAGCAAAGCGGCCTACAGTGTCCATTTTGACAGTTCCGAACTTGTTGACAAATGCGTGAAGGCTTTGGACAAAGAACTGCGGGTGTCTCCTCTGAAATACATGGTTCAGGCCGGAGAGCAGACGAATGAACTCAGCTATGAAAAGATGAAACAGGGGGATGCATTCAAAGTCACCTCCACAAGCACAAAAGTAAACCGCAAATCCGTTCATTCGGCAGTCAAATATGACCTTGTCGGCAAAGTCGCTGAAGCAGTTCAACTGACCCGGAAAACAGTTTCTCATATCCTAAGTAACATTCAGAAACCGGTTTTTGCCCAGTTCAGAACCAACCCGGAAAACTTCATTTCTGAGTCAGCCCGCCTGATCAATGAGCAGAAAGCCACTGTCATTATTGAACATCTGACATATAACAGCGTTTCTGAAACCCATGATATCGATATCTTTACGGATGCCCAGAGCAAACAGGATTTCAGCAAGGCCGGAGAGCCGTTAAAACGGCATATTTATGATTATGTGATAACCGATTCAAAAACAGAGCGGGCCTTTGTCAAAGACTTGGACACCAGTGAAGAAGTGTCTGTCTATGCAAAGCTTCCCAGGGGGTTTTTCATCCCGACACCGGTCGGGAATTATAATCCGGACTGGGCTATCTCCTTCAAAGAAGGAATGGTTAAGCATATCTATTTTGTGGCGGAAACAAAAGGCTCCATGTCTTCAATGGAACTCAGGGGAATCGAAAAAACCAAGATCGAATGCGCCCGGAAATTTTTTGATGAGGTCAATCAGAAGATCAATCCGGAAAATGTCAAATACGATGTGGTAAACAGCTATGGGAAGCTGATGGAAATCGTGGGCGTTTCCAAATTAGCACCAAGATTATAAAATGCTCTCTGTACTTGGGATGGACCACTTTTAGAATGATGCGGGTTACTGAAAGATGACCCGTAAAGAACCTGACGAAATCAGAGGTTAAAATGAGTAACATATCAGACAGTGATTATGTGAGCTTCTTATTTCGCCTTGCCGGAAACTGGCCGGGTGATTGTGGAAAAACAGGAAAAACCCGGCAGGTGCAAATCAGTTGCCGGATATTTGTCAAAGGATAGCTTTAAATACGGAGACTTCAAATGACAGTAAGTTCTCTCAGAGTACAGAATTATAAATTGCTGAAAGACCTCGAAACAGAAAAACTGGGGCAGATAAACCTGCTCGTCGGTAAAAATGACAGCGGCAAGAGTACTGTCCTGGAATGCCTGAGATTCTCGCATCAGGGGGAAATCCTTCTGTCATAAACGAAATAGTTGAGGAACATGACGAACAGATAATGATGCAGACCGGAGGCATATTTGACTCCGTATCTGTTTCGCCAA
>JAOZLU010000954.1 GCA_029934695.1 Desulfobacterales bacterium
GATTACCTTTGGCCCAAAAACTGGACCCCTGCTGTTTTGTATATGGGTTATTATTTCAGTGATGTGTTTCATTATACTGATTATAATGAACTGACCGGCTACAGAGTTCAGGCATCTAGTGATGAGTCAGATGCTGAGGAATTCTCATATTATGCAATTGCTGATTCAGATAACGATCCAGTTAAGGTGTCGTGCGGCCGGATTGTCGGAGCCTCCGCAGCTGACATGCTATCTCTGATCAGGCGAGGGCTCACGGGTCCGCAGGGAGATGACAACATTGTGATCGCCTCGACATCGGACGGTGTTGTCAAACATATGGATGAACTGTTGCCCCCCCTCTTCGGGACTTTCGGTTCCGGGATCAGAGTCAACGGACTGAGCAGCGACGACGATCTGCTCGGAAATTACATCTCGACCTGTCTGGAAAACTCCTATTATGGCCAACCCTGTTATTGGAATAACGACGGAGCTGCGAAGTGGCTGATTGAAAGCGGAACCTGGGGATGTTCGGACTTTGTCGGTGCCATAAACGGGCAGAATCCGAAGTATGTGCTGGAAGGGAGCCACACTTATCCCCTTTATTTTGAAGTGCTGAAAGAAAATGACAAGCTGATAAGACCATGTGCTGTCAAGGCTGACAGCAGGACATGTGCTTATCATCCGGAAATATCATGCAGCAGCCAGAGTGACTGTCCCGGCAGTGATGAAAAATGCGTAGCTGACAGCTGGACATGGGCTGACAAAGCCTTCCACGTCTGCACGACTCATGATCTGGACTCCGATCTGAATTCCGGAGGACGTTTCGTGGCCATGCTGGGCTGCCACGCGGCGGCAATTGAGGAGAGAAGCGACAGTCACACATCAAGTCTGGCTTATGAGTTCATACACAAAGGCGCATGCGGCTATTTCGGGAGTACTGTCCTCGTGTATGCTGACTCTAGAGGTATCGACTATCCGGTGTTCGGTGCGAAATTGTACAATATGTTTGTCGGGAATCTTGCAAATTCGGATATGACAATCGCCGATCCGAATACAATAACCGTCGGAAATGCGTTCAGAAAGGCACTCAATGAATACAGGGAGACAGACCAGGCTAAATGGGATAAAGCGACTGACAGACCCGGCCGGGTGTCCAATACATACAAGCACCATCGAACCCCCACACAGTTTCAGTTATACGGGATCCCGTGGATGAACACGAATCTTCCTTATCCGTCAGACAGTTCGGGAGAAAAGAGAGAGAAGGCGTTTTTTAAAAGCAGGAAAGGCTATACCTTCAGGGAAGACAGGCCGGAAAGTGAGGAGAGCAGGGTAACTGTAAGATCAGAGGTACGCTCCGGCGGCACCTTCAGCAAAATGCTCACTTTCAATGTGACCGATTACAATATAACCCGGCAGGATTCCTTCGACCTCGTCGAAATTCCGGGTGCGGAGACAGACATCACCGACTACCTGCCCGTGCTTCCCTTTCTCATGGCCACGCTGAACCTGCCGAAGGACGCCTCGGTGATCTCGGTGCGGCTGACCGGCGGCACCACGGAATCCCTGGGCCGGCTCAATATTCCGACCTATCTTCTCATCCCCGGGCCGGATGCCCCGCCCAGCTTCACAGATGTCACATATGTCACCGGGCTGTTTCCCGAACCGAACTGTTCCCACGGAGTTTTTCATTATGATGATTACACAAAAGTGATAATATACTTCGCTCCTGTGCAGCACAACGTGGACACCAGGGAGACGACACTGTGGACCGGGGCGACGGTGGAGGTTAAGTACGAGGTTGACGAGTGCATCTACATCTCCGATCTCCGGACCGACAGAACCAGCTACAAAAGCAGCGAGCCGGTGATCACCACAGTCACGGTGAACAACGTGGGAGACACGGATGTGACCGGGCTGACCGCAGAAGCTTACCTGAAAAATG
>JAOZLU010000955.1 GCA_029934695.1 Desulfobacterales bacterium
CCGCCGACAGACATCACTCTGGACGGCAGTGAGGTGGATGAGAACCTGTATCCGCCGGTGGTTGCGGTGGGAACATTCTCCGCAGAGGATATCAACCCGGATGACGCCCACACCTACGCGCTGGTTTCCGGCGAGGGGGATGCGGATAACGGCCTCTTCAGGATTGTCGGGAACACGCTGAAGACAGTGGCCAAGTTCGACTACGAGGGCAGAGAGGGGAGGTCATGCGCCATCCGTGTGCAGACGAACGACGGGCACGGCGGAACCTTTGCCAAGCCCTTCACGATCACACTGAATGACGTGAACGATGCGCCGGTCATCTCGGCGATTGAAGACGCAGACCTGCGAGGTTTTGAAAACCTCGCAGGTCTTGTCACGTTCTTCGTCACCGACCAGGATGCGTCCGACGGAAATCTGACCCTCACAGCAGAGTCGGACAACACCGAGCTGCTCCCGGTCGGAAACATCGTGTTCGGCGGCTCCGGTGAGGAGCGGACAGTCACGCTCACGCCTGTCCCGGGCAAATCCGGCGAGGCGGTCGTGACAGTGACCGTCAGCGACGGCGAACTCACCGCGGCCACGAACTTCACCCTGACCGTGACAACCGAGCCTGCCCCCGCGTTTGGCGAGGCCGGTGTCAGTTTCAGCGTGAGGGCCGACTCAGACGGGGACAATGCGGTCTCAGCGGGCGACACGCTCGCCTGCACGGCAGTGATCCCCAACACAGGCGACGCGGACGCGGAGGGTGTGACCTTCATCATGCCTGTCCCGGAGAACACCGTGCCCGATCCGGACAGTCTGAACGCTTCCCACGGCACGGCCGTTTACAACAGCGACCTGGATCAGATCGAATGGCAGGGCGACATCCCCGAAGGTGCCGAACTCAGGATCACCTTTGATGTCACGGTGGATGAGGATGCCCGGGCCGGCGATGCAGTGTCGGCCCAGGGAACCGTTGAGTATGACCCGGACGGCGACGGTGTGAACGACGCTGACGCGGAAACAGACGGCAGCGGCACTTCGGCCGGTGACAATCCCGCATCCGTGATATTGGACGACGACGCGGACAGCGACAGGGACGGCATTCCGAACTGGTACGAGGATCAGCACGGCACTGACCCGGCAAACCCGGCAGACGCCACCGAAGATGCTGACAGCGACGGATCAGACGCGCTGACCGAGTTCCTCTCCGGCACCGATCCGAACACCGGTGACACAGACGGAGACGGCGTGGGCGACGGTCAGGAGATCGCAGCCGGAACCGATCCGTCAGATGCCTCAGTCAGCGATCCGTCGGACGTTCCCGACTCGGACAGCGACGGGGTCCCGGACTGGACTGAGGAGCGGTTCGGCATGAATCCGGACGATCCGGCGGATGCATCTGCGGACAGCGACGGCGACGGCCTCAGCGATCTCTCCGAGTTCATCGCAGGAAGCAGTCCCAATGACGGCGACACAGACGGAGACGGCGTGAGTGACGGCGACGAGGTCGCAGCCGGAACTGATCCCGCGGACGGCACGGCCAGCGATCCCGAAGACGTTCCCGACACGGACGGCGACGGCATCCCGGACTGGATCGAGAACCGCTTCGGCACGGACCCGGATGATCCTGATGACGCATCCGACGATGCCGACGCTGACGGCCTGAGCAACGTCGAGGAGTTCATCGTCGGATCAAACCCCGCAAACCCGGACACCGACGGTGACGGCGTGAGCGACGGCGATGAGGTCAAAGCCGGCACAAGCCCGGTCAGCACGGCCGTCCCCGGTGATGTGAACGCCGACGGGTCAGTTGACCTGAAGGATGCGATCCTGTGCCTGAAAGTCCTGGCAGGCATCACAGACACCGCTGAGATCAGCCTCGCGGCCGATGTGAACGGCGACGGGCGCATCGGGTTTGAAGAGCTGTTCTTTGTCCTGAAG
>JAOZLU010000355.1 GCA_029934695.1 Desulfobacterales bacterium
TGGACAAGCCTGTGTGTGATGGTGGGTTCCGCAAGCTCCACCCACCCTACAATAAGACACCCGGACATGAAGCATCTGCAGACACAGGCACAGATATTGAAACCCTGACTCGGGCCATGCTTTCCGTGGTGGCTGAAAAGACCGGGTATCCGATTGAAATGCTGGAACTGGAGATGGATATGGAGGCTGATCTCGGTATTGATTCCATAAAAAGGGTGGAAATCCTGGCAGCGGTCATGGATCAGTTTCCCGAACTTCCCGAGGTGAACCCGGATGAACTGGCTCCCCTTAAAACTCTGGGTCAGGTAGTGGATAAAATGGCAGTTGAGCCGGAAACTTCATCCCAGTCAACTGAAACAGCAAAGACTGAATCTGTCGCAACTCAGGAAGTAAAAGAGGAAACCAGGCGGAGCATCGTGAAGATACAAATTCTCCCTGAACCTGATTTCCTCGAATTCGATATGGCTGAAGGTGAAATCTGCCTTGTTACAGATGACGGAACAGAAATGACAGCCGCCCTTTGTGATGCGCTTTGCAAAAAAGGGTGGAAGGTCGCAGTTCTGAGTTTTCCCAAAGACATGGTTGCCGGACAGAGCAGTCTGACACAAGGAGTTGACCGGATTCTTCTTGAAGATATGAAAGAGGAAACCTTGGAATCTGCTGTAAAGGCCGTTGAAAGCGACTTGGGGCATGTAGGGGGTTTTATCCATCTGGACCCTTGCCCGCTATTGAAATCGGATTCTGAGTCAGAGCAAAAACTTGTTTTTCCTGAAAATGAAAAAGACATCCTGACCCATGTTTTTCTCATGGCAAAGCTTATGAAAGATTCTCTTGTTTCCCATAAGCCTGCCGACCGCAGATTTTTCATGACAATAGCCCGTATTGACGGCAAATTCGGCATATCAGGAGAATCCTCGAACCTTATCTCCGGAGGGCTGTTCGGGTTGAGCAAAACCCTGAATCTGGAATGGCCTTCTGTGTTTTGCCGCGGTGTTGATATTGATCCGGACATGGATGTCGATGCAACGGTATCTGCCATAATATCTGAAATTCATGATCCTGATCAGCGCATCAGGGAAACAGCTTATGGAACTGACGGCAGGATCACCCTGGTTTCCCAGAATGCGGATGATCTTGTCACAGAAAAGAACAGCAGTATAAACAAGGATTCTGTGTTTCTTGTAAGCGGGGGAGCCAAAGGGGTGACAGCAAAATGTATTGCTCAACTGGCAGCGGATCATCCGTGCAAGTTCATTCTGATGGGACGTTCGGAATATGCCGATGCCAAAGAACCTGCTTATGCTGTGAATGTCGAAGATGAGGCTGAACTGAAAAAAGCCATAATGACGGAATTGAAAAACAAGGGGGAGAAACCCACGCCAAAATCAGTGAACCGGATGCTGAAGCCTCTGCTCTCTGACAGGGAGATCAGCAAAGGGCTTGCAGCAATACGGCAGACAGGAGCAACAGCCGAATATATTTCCGCTGATGTGACAGATGAAAAAGCTGTTCGTGAAAGCCTTGTCCCTGTTCTTGAAAAATTCGGTGCCATAACAGGTATTATCCACGGCGCGGGGGTGCTTGCAGACAAGCTTATTGAAAATAAAAGTGTTCAGGATTTCAATGCTGTTTACTCCACAAAGATAAACGGTCTGAAAACTTTGCTGAACTGCGTGGATTGCAGTAAGCTGACTCTTATGGCTTTTTTCTCATCAGCAGCCGGTTTTTACGGCAATGAGGCCCAGGCTGATTATGCGGTGGCAAATGAGATTCTCAATAAGAGCGCATACCGGTTTAAAACCTTATACCCTGATTGCCGTATGAACACTTTCAACTGGGGGCCCTGGGACGGAGGCATGGTGACACCGGAACTCAGGCGGATGTTTGCAGAAAAAGGCATTGATGTTATTCCTGCTTATGCAGGCTCCCGCGTTTTCGCTGATGAACTTTCATCAGGTGAATGCCATATCCAGATTCTTGTGGGAGGTTCCATGATACCCAGACCTGTTTTTGCCGACAAAAAGCTGAGGTCTTACAAGATCACCAGAAATCTTTTACCTGAAAACAATCCTTTTTTAAACGATCATGTCATAGGTGAGAGTCCTGTATTGCCCACAGTTTGTGCCAGTTGGTGGATGGCTGATACCTGTGAAAAGCTTTATCCGGGGCTGAGATTTTTTTCATGTGCGGATTACCGGCTTTTCAAAGGAATAGTCTTTGATAATTCCCAGGCCGGAAACTATGTCATGGATATTGAAGAGGTCAGTAAGAATGACCAGGGAGAAGCAGAATTCGCTGTAAAAATAATGAGCCAAAAATCAGATGGCAAAATCATAAACCATTACGGGGCTATAATAAAGCTTATAAACCGGATTCCTGAGATGCCGGCATATAGCGGGTTTGACAGAAGTGAAACCGAGGTGAAAGAGGGGAGTTCGCTCTACAGTGACGGAACTTTGTTCCACGGCCCGAATTTTCAGGCCATTGAGAGAGTGATAAACATCAGCCGTGACAAGCTGACAATGGAATGCCGCAACCCTGAAATCTCCGAGTCGGATCAGGGACAATTCCGGATCGGCACATTCAATCCTTTTGCCGCAGATCCTCAGTTCCAGATTATGCTTATATGGGTACGCCATTATTTTGATGCAGGCAGCCTTCCCACAAAAGCACAGTTGGGAGAGCATTTCGCACTGGTTCCTCAAGGTAAAAAGTTCTTTGTCTCACTGGACATAACAGGCAGCAGCCCTGCTCATGCAGTGGCTGATATTACAACCCATGATGAAGACGGAAGGGTTTATACCAGTGTCAAAGGGGCTGAAGTGACTATCAGCAAGGAACTCAATTCGCTTTTTGCAAAAGCAGGTTAAGGGGAAATATGACAGCGGATTTCAGGCTTCGATGTGAGCTCAGCCGAACGATTTAACGGATATTATGAATCCGGTTCATCGTTCGGCTGAGCGTTCGACTGATCTCACGCCGAGGTCTCACGTCGAAGCCTCTGATCCGTTGTCATATCTCACAAGCAGGCGGATAAATCAAAGACAGGATATTTTCGGAGGAAAAAATGCCCAACAGGTTTAGTACAATTATTGAAAAAGATAAACATGGATATTATACATTTTGCCCTGAACTTGAAGGGTGCCATTCACAGGGTGATACTATGGATGAAGCCATTGAGAATATGAAAGAGGCGATTGCGCTTTATCTTGAAACTATGACAAAAGATGAAATAACACAGCTTGCAGACAGACAGTTGTTTACAACAACACTGGAGGTCAATGTTGCTTAAACTTCCAAGACTGACACCGCAGAAAGCTGAAAAAATCTTGTTGAAAGCAGGCTTTGAGCTGATAAGGACCAAGGGTAGCCATCGCATATATATGAAAGGTAACAAAAGAATCGTGATTCCTTATCACACCGGCAAAATACTTCATCCTAAAATAGCCAGTCAGGTTTTTGAGTGTGTTGATTCAGTCTGATTTACCGGTGGAATATTTTTTTCGTTCTCAATATGACAGCGGATTTCAGGCTTCGACGTGAGTTCAGCCGAACGATTGAATGGATATTATGAATCTGGTTCATTGTTCGGCTGAGCGTTCGACTGAGCTCACGCCTAAGTCTCACGTCGAAGCCTCCTATCCGTTGTCATATCTTGCAAGCAGGCAGACATATCCGCACAAAACAATGCTTTGCACTCTGATTCGCAGAGCAGGAAAGGAGCTTTCATTATGTGTTTTTTCTTTCAAGGTACGTTGAAAAGTATTATGGCAGCTTGTATTGTTCTGACATTTTTCGGTTGCAATCCGCCTGAGGATGAAAATGTCAAAAAAGAAATGTATTATCACAAAAAGGAGTTTGAAGTCAAATTGCAGCAATATCTGGACAATAAAATCAAAACGCTGAAGATTCCTGGTGTATCGCTGTATATTGATATTCCGGGACAATTGCCTGTGAGCATATCGGCCGGCGTATCTGACAAAGACGCGGGAACCCGGCTCAGGCCTCTGGATCGCTTCAGAATCGCCAGTGTCACCAAAACATTCACTGCCGCGGCAGTGCTTTTGTCAGCCGAAAAAGGGCTGCTTTCATTGGATGACAGTGTTGAAAAATGGCTCCCCGGTTCTGTCCCGAATGCGAAAAAGATCACTGTCCGCCATCTTTTGCAACATACAAGCGGCATTTCTGACTATTATCAGGGCGAGAAAGGCATAAAAAAACAGGTTTCGTCAAATCCGCTGAAGGTCTGGACACCTGGCGAACTGATTGAGATCGGTGCCAGCATGAGTCCTCTTTCTGATCCGGGTCAGAGATGGGCTTATTCCAATACAGGTTATGTGATGCTGGGCCTGATTATTGAGAAAGCTTGGGGAACTTCATACAAAAACGTCATTCACTCAAACCTTCTTGAGCCTCTGGGACTGAATGACACTTATGTCCCGTCTGACAAAGTGATTCCCGGCAGTCATGCTCACGGATATGCCGACCTTTCCGGGGATGGTGTTTTGGAAGATGTCACGGATCTGGAACCTTCTGTAATATGGTCTGCCGGAGGCATGATATCAAACACAAAGGATCTGGTATGCTGGGCCAAAGCGCTGTATGGCGGAAACGTGCTGAATGAGAAATCCATGAAAGAGATGTATTCTTTTACTGATACAGGCTATGAAAACATACAGTATGGTTTCGGAGTATATAAATACCCTCAGGAAGGTATCGTGGGGCACGACGGGGATTTTATGGGATTCAGCTCCCAAATGCTTTATGACATCAATTCCAAACTGGCGATTGCTGTGCTGACAAACCGCCTGCCTCCTCATGCGACAGATATCGTCATCGAGGTGTTGCAGCTTTTAAGTCAGCAGTAAAAAACGGATATGTCTCACGTCGCCATCAAAAAGAGCGTTACAGGATTCTGCCTCTCCTCCCATATCGCACTTTTTGGCCCCAAAAAGTGCGATTTAGGCCCTTTTTGAAGCCAAAATAAGCATGTAATTCTTCTGATTATAACGGATTTAGAGGACTGTACCCGGGATGCTTTTTAATAACCGCAGAGATATTACTGTTTTCTCTGCTGGTTCTCTGCGGCTTCTCTGCGGTTTTTACGGTCACGTCCGTAGTTCAAGGTCTGAGGCTCCCCTTAATCCGTTATAATCAGCAATTCTTTTAATATTAAATACCTGATGCCAATTCGGCAGAGTGTCCCAACTTCCGGACCACTGTATTATGAAAAAAGGCTGCCTTATTAAAGTAGAAAGTAGCGGAACGACTAATTTGCCGGCAAATCGTCCGGGGTGACCTCCTCCGTAATTTCGTGGCCTTCCTGCGAATCTGCTTTGTAATCCTGATGGATGCCACAGTACGCTGCGCCGGGAACAGCATTTTTTCCGCATATCCTGCCGCTTTGGGTCAGCGCGCTGCATTTGACTGCCTCTGCCTCAGATGCGTCTTCATTTTTCTCTTCGGCCCGGGCCATGGCTTCCATATACCGGTCATTGACAACCAGCGGATCTGTAAACACTTTTCCGGATTTCACCAGATCCAGAAGATAATAAAAATCTTCTTTAAATCCTTCCAATACAGCTTCCGGGTCCGGGACCAGCCCCGCGTCAGCGGCAAGGCCCACTGTGACATTGCCGTCATAGCTGAGAATGCTGATTCCCAGGCCCACACGTCCGGCTCTGGGAACCCAGAACATCATATTGCAGACCTTTTTGCCCGAAAACCAGAGGGGCTGACGCGGCCCCGGGACATTGGTCAGAACGGCTGTGGATTTGCTGGCAAAAATCTGGGCTGCTTTTTTGGCAACTTTGGCCGGGGACATGCCAAGCGCGCTCAGAATGGAAAATCCCACAAATGCATCCGGCGCGTTCTTGAGTCTGTCCATGCGCCGTTTCACCTCCCTGAGCCTCAGAACCGGGTCTTCGATATGCACCGGCAGGGCCAGCCAGACCAGGCTGAACTTATTGCCCATTTCAAATTCTGTCCCGGGCTTTCGGATGTTGACAGGAACCGTCACCTGAAGTTCAATTTCATTCACATTGTCGTTTCTTTTTTTCAGATAACGCCTCAGCGCGCCGGTGACAGTCGCTACCAGTACATCGTTGAGTGTCGCTTCAACAACTCTGCCAACGGTTTTGATGTTCCCCAGAGATATCGGCTCTGTCCAGGCCACACATTTGCGTATCCCAAGTTCCCCTTTGAAACTGTTTGCAGGATGAGGCGGCAGAAGTGCCAGTTTTGCCAGAACACCGGCCGTGTCAACGGCCATCCCCGCACCAGTCCTTGTCAGTTCCATCAGATGGAAGGGATTGGATATGGCATCAACGACTCCTTCTGTTGCTTTTCTGCCCAGTTCCCGGGTTCTGCTTACGGTCTCCCCCACCTTTTCAATCATCGAACCAAAAGGAATTTTTGACAAAAAAGACCGCTGCCTTTTTTCTTTTTCAGGCTTGCCTTCGGGCCAGGGCGCGTCCGCTTCCATGTCTGTCATGGAAAGCAGTGCGTGAATCAGGGCGATGCCGTCGGCAATGCAGTGATGCATCCGGAAAAAAACCACACACCCTTGTCCGTAATTTTCAATAAGGTGGCCCTGCCACAGCGGCTTGGTCTGATCCAAAGGAGTGACCATCAGATCACCCACCATTTCCTGAAGTGCATTCCGGTCTCCCGGAGCGGGCAGTGCCACCCGGTGGAGATGGGACCGGATATCAAAGTGGGTGTCAAACTCCCAGTCGGGAACACCCACGCCTGATACTGGTCTTACCACCCGTTTTTTGAAGCGGTCAAAACACAGCAGACGGTGTCCCACCGTTGCACACAGGCGTTCAAAGTCTATAACTTCCTCAAATTCCATAAATCCGGCAATCACCATCAGGTTGGTGGGATCGTCCATGCAAAGCCAGAAATTGTCAACATTGGTCATGGGTTCAGTCATGATTCCTCCATAATTATATTAGGGTTGTTCCTAAATCCCGCCCATTCACGCTCCTGTCGGATTCCCAAATCCGGCAGACATGGCCAGGTTCCAGGATTTGGCAGTCCGGGCCGAGCGGTTGCGGGTATGCCGGATTTGTCAGGGATGGATACGCTCTTTTTTTATCAGAATCGTCATTATATTGCAATGCAGAATTATATAATATCTTCTATGTACAGTACCTGTGTGCAGAGGACGAGGAACACAATTCATAAAAGATGTCCGGGCCATCTGCAGCATTTGTCATCTCGGAGGCGTGTTGTGCAAAAAATCGCTTCGCTTAATTTTTGCACTCCGGACAATCTTTTTGG
>JAOZLU010000956.1 GCA_029934695.1 Desulfobacterales bacterium
ATTATGCGAAAAAACTGGGGCTGGACAGGATCACGCTGGTGACATTCATTCCCACCGATGATGAGAATGTTCTGGAGAAACTCTCTGAAGAGGAAACATCGGAAAATGTCCGCGTGAGTGTTTCCGCCATCGGATGGATGTAAACAGTTCGTAGTTCCGCCTTTAGGCGGTCAGCCTGAACGCGGAACTATGAACTTTAAAAAGGAGATTTGACAAATGCGAAAACTCGGACTTGATTTTGGAACCACAAACAGCACACTCAGCTATTTCGACCCTTCGCGCAAGGTTTTGGAATGCTACCGGATGCGAAGCGCGGGCGGTTCGCCCTATATTCCCTCCTTCATACGATACAATAATGAGGATGATTCCATTGAGATCGGAAGAGGCGCACGAAAGAGCCTGAATGATGAGGATTACGATGTTTTCTCGGGGTTCAAGATGCTGATTGCGGAAAAGAACAGGGAGAAACTGAAGGAATACGGATATAGCACCAAAACACCGATTGAATGCGGAAAAGCTTATATTGAACAACTCCTCAGCTATTACTGCTAAGAACAGAACCTCCGCGACAGCATTGAAAGCCTGATCATCACCGTGCCGGAAATATGGATCAAAGAGCATCGCCATGCAAGCCGTGAATACCTGAAGGAAATCTGCGCTGAACTGAATCTCCCGTCTCATCGCTTTCTGAGTGAGCCAGTGGCTGCCTCAGCCTATTTTGCCCACTGTTTCAAAGAAAAGGAAGGCAGATGCTTTGACGGTCATATTCTGGTCTGTGACTACGGCGGAGGAACATTGGATATCAGCCTTTCCAAAGCAGAAGAGGAAAATATCACGGTTCTGGAATGTACGGGAAAAGGACATGACGAGAAAACTTTCGGCAAAGCCGGCGTGGCCTTTGATGAAGCAGTGACAAAAAGCGTTTATGAGCGGGAAAATCAGAAAAAGCTGTCGAGACGTGAGCCTGAATTCGTGAAGCTCATGGATGATTTTGAAGAACAAAAGATAGACCGTAAGTCAGATGTGGACAAGGTTCTTGCACAATACCTCAAATCCGCCAACAGGGTGGATAAGAAAGCGTTTAAGATTGATGCAATGGTCTTCAAAGCGTCCGACCTCGCGGAAGCCTTTGATCATGTTATCAGGCCCGAACTTTGGAAAGCTTTGGAAGAGATGAAGGGCTATTTCAAAGATCACAATGTGGATGATACAGACAGAAACCGCTTTCGTGTGGTCATGGCTGGCGGATTCAGCAGTTTTTTTCTGGTTCAGCACACGGTCAGGGAATTTTTCGGAAGCGAGACCGGGGAAGATCAGCGGTTCAACACCTGCTTTACGCTTGAGGATACAGCCCTTGCCATATCAAAAGGTGCGGCACTGGTTGCGAACAACCTGATAAATATTGATCCGACCTGCCCCATTACCGTGGGGCTGAAGATCAGAACAGATGTCGGAGGCTCCCTGGAAGAACAGGATGAACCTGTGTTGAAAAAAGGTGTCAAGCTTTCCGAATATCAGAATCCCGTGTTTCTCAATGGCAAAGTGGAAGTTGATCCCGCGTTGCGAAAAGAGCCGCTGGTCATCTTTCTGGGCGACGGCAAGCACCGCAGACATATCAAACTGGATAAAAAGATCGAACAGCTTTTTCCCAATACCCAGGTGGAGAACAATCAGTGGGAAGTCGGCTTTTCCGCAGATGAGAATTTCCTGTTCACACTCCACGCAAGAGATACCCAAGGTGCGAAACAGGAAACCCATCTTGGCGATCTTCTGGAAAAAGTCAGCGGTCCGATCCTGATCAGATAGATGTAAAACAATTTTCCAAATTGTTTTGGGGAGGAAAAATGAGTACAGGATTTCAACAGACAGAAGACCTGTGGCGGGCGGTCCAGCAGGAAACCGATCCCAATGCCAAACG
>JAOZLU010000356.1 GCA_029934695.1 Desulfobacterales bacterium
CTTTTTAACCACAAAGGACACAAAGGGGGCACAAAGGCCACAAAGCTTAAACCTGGGCCACAGAGTTTAAACCTGTCTGAGGGCAGGTGTGGGAGCCTCCCCTGAATCCGTTATAATCAGAAAAAAAGTTGAAAGTAAAAAGTTGAAAGTAACTCTGTAACTGATTGAAATTATTAAATGGCATATACCGGTTCAGAAAATGCTGGTATCAGTGATTTCAATAAGTTACGAGAACTTACGACTGACGAGTTTGTTAACACATTCCATTTTAATACATTGCAGTGTTCTGTTTCCGGATATCTGTGACACATTCAAGATAATGTCTGCCCGGGAGAAAAACCCTGCTTTTTTGGAAAAAACAGGCTTCTTCAGGACAATCCGAACTGATTTGATTTGATAAAAACATTTTTATATCAGTCAGTTGAAACACTTCCAGATAATAATGGCCTGAAAAAACAAAAAAGGCGTCAACCCCAAATCAGGGTAAAGACGCCTTTGTCTCTGTAAAATTTCACACACCGTTGTGCAAAACCTTATTCAAACTCTAATTATCAGTCTCTATATCTGCATTTTTTTTGCTTGTCAAGCTATAATTAAAAAATGTTCACTTTTTAAGTTTCACCTGACAAAAGATTTCCCCAAAAAAAAACAAAATATACCCGGGCTATTAGTGCAACTCGTAAATTCGTTCCCACAACACACTGTTTCTGAAATTTTTTTCAAGGCTTTCAGCCAGATCAAACAGTTTTATCAGTTGATTCAGACTGTCATCCATTAACACATTTTTAAGATTTCTTTGTAACATATTAATTTATAGAAATAAAATCAGATTTTCATTCAGACCATTTTTCTGATGATATGACCTCAGGCCCTTATCCGGCGGGACTGACGCATTATTTTAGAAACAGACCATGTGGGGAAAAACACTTTAAGGCCAGCACTGATCTGACACCGGCATTTTCTCTCAGCAACTGAATTTTTTCCAGATTTCTGATCAGGCGCACCTCGTCAATGAGGTAGTTCAAAGCGCATTTTGCGCCCCTTTGTATTCCTGAAATGGTGCCTCAAGGGGGGAATTCACGCCGCGTGAAAGAAAAGCGGCTCGAATTTTTTTCGGCGCAAAATGTTTTTCAATAACCTGAATGACCGTATCCTTATTAAAGCTTTTGCAGGAAAAAATGTCCAAATAAGCATCACGGTTATTGTCGCTGAAATGTCCGGTAATGGCCGAAGTCTCAATTAACTGCACCAGAGAATAACCGACAGCATCATAGTCGTGTTCGGCAAAATGAACAATAACCGGTTCACCGTAAGCTTTCATATCAATTGCATCAACCAGCTCCTGAACAAAAGCGGCAATAGCACTTTTACTGCAAACATTGGCGTTGCAGTCACTAATATCCAAAAGCAGATGTTGTCCCCAAGTATTATGATTCGTCATGACTTTCTGATATTCCTCCTAACACTGTTGCTAATTTAGTTAAACGGCAACCCTCTCTGCCACTATGACGGGTTGAGTTTTTTCAACGACCGGGTTAAACTGACGGCACCGTTGCGGGGTAAAAACAGATTCCCCTGCCGGAGGCTTAACGATCCCAAAACCATCCTTATAGATAAATCTCTGACATATAAAAAATATTGTCAACAAAAAATATTTCCTGATTATAACGGATTTGGAAGAGGCCTGTAAAGCCCCACAGGGTGGCATATTTGTAGCAGTTGTTATGCAGGCCGTCAGAGCCCGTAGGGGCTTGGACGGGGCCCTGACAAACTGCAAGTTTGGCACTCCGGACAATCTTTTTGTTAAAAGCTGTAAGGACAAAAGAGAAAGCCGGCTTTTCCGAAAAGTCAATTGCCAGCGATTCCAGACAAAGCTAATCTGATTCTTCTGAAAGCAGAATAGCTTCTGCCACGCTTCGCATGGATTTCCGGGTTGACATGCTGCGTTTCTGTATCCAGCGGTACGCCTCCTCTCCGGTTTTGTTGCGCCGCTGCATGAGAACCTCTTTGGCTTGTTCCACCAGCTTTCGGCTTTCCAGTTCTTCCTGAATCACCCTGGTTTTCACCATAAGCTCTGTGTTGAGTATGGCCAGAGCTGCCTGGTTGGCAACGGTTCTTATCAGGTTGACCTCTGTGTCGGAATAGGCATGGGGTTTGGCAGTGAAGCAGTTGAACACACCAATGACCTTTTCATCCTGCACCTGAAGCGGCACACTGAGCATGGATACCAGCCCGAGTTTTCTGGCCATATCTTTTTCCTTGAACTGGGGCGATTCAAGCACGTCTTTGATGATCAGCGGACGTTTATGAGTGGCCACAAATCCCACCACCCCTTCATTCATGTTCAAAGCCCTGTCCTTTATGTACTCAGAATCAATGGACTGGGAAGCTTTTAAGCGGATTTTGGACGGCGTCACACTTTCATCTGTCAGCCATAAGGAACAGATTTCAACCCCGGTGACTTTGGCCGTAACCATCACAATCAGTTTCAGAATATCTTCCAGATAATGGTCTGAAGTGATGGCCTGGCTGATATCCATAAGCGCTTTTATGTATTTGTCATAAGTTTCAGATGTTGTTCTTTCCATATTGAATCACCCAAATTTGATGTTTATTGTTTCAGATAAATGTTTTGCAATAAAATCTCCTGTTTGAAGCCCTGAAATCCGAGCCGGCGGGATTTTGGCAATCCCGTCGGGAGAATTTATGAATTGTTACAGTCTCCCGGGTACGCGCCTGAGCAGGTGCAGAATCAGATGCCATAAGTAAGGCGGAACTACGAACTTTTCTGTAAGACAGAAATCTCCCCTCTGACCGCCCGTCCGTTTTCTTTCCGCAACACTGCCGGCCAGTTCGTTTCCACTGCAAAACCATGCGCCTCGGCAATGGATCGGATGTAGGTCCGGGAGTGGGCGTAACGCCCGGTCTGGCGCAGAATATAGTCGTTTTTATGAGAAATTTCCGTGGAAAAGATAAAATAAGCACCCCGTAAAGAGCGATCACGGACCGAACAGAAAACAGGTTTTAAATTTCCAATATAAACAAAGAGATCAGCGGAGATGAACAGGTCATATTTTTCCTCTGTGTTGTTCAGAAACGCTATAATGTCCCCGAGTTTCAGAACATCATAAATATTTTTATTTCTCGCTTCTTTAATCATATTCGGCGAGATGTCAATGCCGGTAAGGCGACCGGCCATCCTTCGGAACTCCGCACCGGCCAATCCCGTGCCACATCCCAGGTCAATGGCATTTTTGAAATGCAGATCGTCGTTTAAAAAGAACTGAAACGCCTGTCGGAGCAATATCGGCGCATGATACTCCAATTTTCTGACAAGGTGATGATCAAATTTTGCCGAATACTGATCAAACAGGTCTTTGACAAATTCTCTCGGAGCGGTTTCTGTTGTCTGCCCTGTCAGTGCTGCGATGATATGTTTTGCTGAAAGGTTGCCGGGATCCAAATCTGTTGCACGCCGGAAAGAGATGAGCGATTCCTCAGTTCTCTCCTGATCTCTGAGTACACAGCCAAGATTATAATGCGCCCGGGCATCATTCGGATTGATGGCGATAGCCTCTCGGAACGCTGCCGCGGCCTCATCCGGTTTGCCCTCCAGTTTGAGCGCAATGCCAAGATTGTTGGGCGTATCTGCATTGTATGAAAAAGATGAAGTCTCCGCACTTTTTTTAAATGTCATATCAATAGTCCAAGTATTTCCAAAAAAATAAAATGCCCGGAATGGCTACATTTTCCTGACCGGTTCCTGATATATCTGCTTTGCAGGAACAGAGACAATTTCTCTTTCCGGGTACCGAAGTGCAGTGAGTTTTCCGCCGAATACGCATCCGGTGTCAATATTGATGGTGCCATTCAGCCATTCGGGATCGGGAATCGGGGTATGGCCGTAAACCACAGTGGCTTTGCCGCGATACCCGACTGTCCAGTTATGGCGGACAGGCAGACCGTACTCATCGCTTTCACCCGAAGTTTCCCCGCAGAGCGCAAATTGCCTCACTCTGCCCGAAGTTCGCCCCTGCATTCCCGCTTTCATGCCTGCATGGGCAACCACCAGCTTTCCGTCATCAAAAACATAATGATTGGTAAGCCTTTTTATAAATTTTTGAATTTTATCCTTAAACATTTGCGGTTCGTTTTCCAGTTGTTCCAGAGACTCTGCCAAACCGTGGCTGACAGTGACATTTTTGCCTGAAAGTTTTCGCATCAGCCTGTTCTCATGGTTTCCAGGCACACAAAAAGCTGATCCGCTCTCAACCATGCGCATCACCATGCGCAGAACTGGGGCAATCTTGGGGCCTCTGTCCACCAGGTCTCCGAGAAAAACCGCTTTCCTTCCCGGGGGTGTCACAATGGAATCCGTATCTTCCCTGATCTCATAGCCCAGCTTTTTCATCAGGGCAGTCAGTTCATCAAAGCAGCCATGTATATCGCCGATAATATCAAAGGGGCCATGCTCACTTTTTCTGTTGTTCCAGAGCCGTTCCCTTTTAATCGTGACACTGTCTGTTTTCTCAGGCGTTTCCATAATATAAATTTTGCGGAAACCTTCCTTTTTAAGCCAGGGAAGCGACTGTTCCAGATTACGCAGTTGCTGGAGAATGACGCTGTTGCCAAAGTTTCGGTCAGAACGATTTCTGTTTCGCTCACAGCATATTCCCGAGGGCGTCTTCAGTACGATTGCCAAGGGCAGACAGTGATATCTGTGTGCAAGGGCAAGAAGGGATTTTCTCGCTTCAGCCTGAACATTGGTGGCATCCACAACCGTGAGTTTACGGCGCGCAAGACGCTTTGCTGCAATAAAATGCAGAATTTCAAAGGCTTCGTGGGTAACGGTCTGGTCGGTTTCGTCATCAGAGACCAGGGCCCGGCAGAAATCGGATGATAAAATTTCAGTCGGCTTAAAATGCTTTCGGGCAAATGTTGTTTTGCCGGACCCGGAAGTCCCGATTAAAAAAACCAGTGAAAATTCGGGTATTTTTATCTTCATAAGTACATTGATTTATTTTCTGTTGAGGTGATTTTCAAAAAAGAATCTCCCACTGCATGTCTGCCGGACGGGGCATGTCTGCCGGATGTCTGCCGGACGGGGATTGACAAAACATTGTCTGCCGGACGGGGATTGGCACATTGAAGGCATATCCCTGCGCCTTTTCTCCGTGTCTTTGTGCCTTTGTGTGAGATACAAAATCATGGAAAACTTTTTGTCAGGTACTTATCATGAAATCCAAGCTTGTGTGAGAGAAACCCGGCTTTTTCCCGGATGAGATGAATCCTCACCTGCAAAAAAAACCGGATTTCTTTTCAATATGCTGTTGTTTATCTTGCGAAGATGTTATCATAAAAACAGTTTTTTGCAAGAAAAAAATGAAATGAAAATAAAAAACAGTAAAATTTACCCGTCACCTTGAATTGTGGGTGCAAAACCTGAGTTCCAATAATTATTTATCAGAAAAAAAGCTTGCAATTCTGAAATAAGGTCTTTATGGTGTTCAGACTTTGGTTTCCCGGCAGTGAAAAGTTCAAAGTGAAAAGTTGGAATAACCCCCACAACATACTGAATTTATTTAATGAAAACCGCTGATCCGGAATGTCTCGGCTGCTTTTCTGACGATGATCTGAGGTTATGGCCGTGCGCCGGTCAGAGTGGGGACACCCAAAAAATAACCTGTTGAAAACAAAACATATACTAAGGAGGCGCATTATGAAAAAAGATTTGACATTATGGATAACGCTTCTTGCAATAAGCTGCTTTGGGTGTTGCTCATGTTACGCTGGCGGACAATATCGGCGAGAAATCAAAATGATTGCAGACGTGAAAAGAAGTGTTGAAAGATCAGAAAATTCTGCGGATAATGATGTGGCAAAGTTTCTGGGGCCCGGACGACTTGCGGTGATTCGTACTCCCGACAGGGTTGAAACATATCAGATTGACTGGAGCAGGAAACCGCGTGAGAATGCCCCATTGATCCAAGGCTATCCCGTAATCGCCCGGGGACGTGATCTGAATAACAAACAGACAGGGACAGTAAAAACGATTATTGAGGCAGCGTCGAGCTATGAGTTTCAACGCTCCAAAAGAACCCGCATCCGACCCTCATATATCCTGCGGTTTGTTCAAGGTGCAGATCAGGTGGATATTGCCATTGACAGAAACAGCAGACAATGGGCCTTTTATCACAGGGGGCGTATCATCGAAGAAGATATCACCAGGAATTCTGCCCTGCCTGCCCTCTCAAAAATTTTAGATTCGCTGTTCAGGCCCTGATAGGAAAGCTCCGAGGGCACTTGGCAGTCATACAGTTCCGGATCTGCCAATCCGAACTGAGCCAATGATGAACTGCCGGATACAGATTAACATATTAATGCAAAAGAAAGGAAACAAGGAACATGACTAAGAATCAGATTCCAAACCGTAAACCCGGGACATGGTATCTGCTCACGCTGATACTGCTCTTTGCGATATGCGCTTGCATTTCCAATCAACCGGTATCCAAACCGGATAGTCCTGTGGTGGTTCAGCCACCTTCACCGCCTGTTACCCCTCAGCCTCAGCCGCCGACAGCGCAGCCTTCATCTGGCCCAACGCTTCACCTGATTGTTTTTGCGGATACATACGATTATAAAATCGGCGATTCGGTAACCATTGATTCAAGGAATGTGCAGAACCTTTTCGGGGAAATTGTAAAGCGGAGCAATGGCAAACTTTTTTTGAATAAAATCGTATTTGAAGGCTATTCCGTCACTCAGAAAAATATGCTTGAGTCTATCGCGTCACTGAGAGTGAGGTCTGATGATATCATCGTGTTTTTATACGCGGGACACGGGCATCGGTACCAGTCAACTGCGTCCAAGTGGCCGCTGATGGATACAATGAATCATCCCACTGATTTTTTGACAGTGATTACAAATATCAGAAATAAATATACCCGTCAGTTCATCGCACTTGCCGACTGTTGCAATGAAGTGGTTGACCTTCCCTACCGGATGCGGCCTGCCCTGCCAAGGAACGACTTTTTGTACAGCAATATTACGCGCATGTTTCTGAATTCCACGGTCAAAATTTCCGCCAGCGGATGCAAGCCAGGCCAGCTGTCTTATGGAGACGATGTTAACGGAGGGTACTTCACCTCTGCCTTTATCTCCAGTTTAAGAGATGCGTTATTGTACCCTGGGGGAACTTGGGAAATGGTTCTCCAGAATACCAGAAGCAAAGTTGTTCAAAAAACAGGCAACGAGCAGGAACCGCAATACGAAAAGTCGG
>JAOZLU010000357.1 GCA_029934695.1 Desulfobacterales bacterium
CGAATTCTTCTCTCGGCGGGGGTGGGTTTAATGAGTTTCGGTTTGAGGATAAGAAGGGGGCGGAGGAAATCTTTACTCATGCTCAGAAGGATCAGAACGAAGTTGTTGAAAATAATATGACGACTACGGTTAAGGCGAATCAGACTATCTCAGTGGGAAATAATCAGTCCACATCAGTGGGGAATGATCAGTCACTAACCGTTGGCAAGGATCAAACCAATACGATCAAGAAAAACCGCACGACAACTGTTGAAGAAGAGAATGACAGTCTGACTGTTAAGACGGGCACGAGATCGGTTGTCGTTAAAGGAGATACCAGCTTAACAGTAGAGGCTGGAGACCGAACTGTGAGTGTTACCGGAGGGAATTATAGCGCAACTTCTACCGACAAGGCTATAAAACTGCATGGTCAAGGCGAGGGAGTTGCGATCAAGGGAGAGAGCAAAGGTGTTGTGATTGAAGGAACGGGTGAAGGGGTTAAAATTACAGGAACTCCGAACTTCGAGGCAGAAGGAAAATCAAAATTAGTATTATTAAGTCCAGATATAGATATAGGGAACAAAACAATCACAATTCATGGCGCAGGCGGTACCATAACCATAGACAGTTCTGGAATCAAAGTGGAGGCCGGAGGTAATCCGGTAGAGATCAAAGGGAGTGAGATCAAATTGAATTGCTAAAATGTTACCGTCACCAAGGGAGATCGAAATGATACAGACAAAAAACAGGACTATTTTGACTTATCAGGAAGAGGAAACCGAAATTGACCCTTCTGCACCACAAACGCTTTTGGAAATAATTGAAAGCCGGCAAGGGGCTTCAATACATGAAAGCATTATACCGGCAAAATGTATTTCCCCTGAACTTTCTGAGTATCCGGGGCTATGCGAAGTTAGATATCAGAATCATAAAGACGACAATGATCACATTGTGCGGGTTCGGTTTCTTGAGGGATTGACTCTTCGTAAAAACGATTGTATCCTGCTGGCTCTCCCCAAAAGATCAAGTGAAGCGTTCGTGATTGGCCATTTGGCGGAAACTCAGCCCTCTGAATGTTTTCAAAATGAAGAGGAACAGACCGAAAATCCCCTCTCCGAACATGCCCCTGAAATCGGGCAGCCATTGCTCCCTTTTTCGGTCATTGGTATTTGCGTTAAAAGTGAGCATCTGACTTTGAAGAATCGGTGTCTGGTACAATGGACGGACGCAGAAAAGCAGGAAAATCGGTACTGGCTACCTTGCCTGAATGGTGTCACTCCTCAAGTCCATGATAATTTGCTCATTTTTTACCCTAACAACTGGTCTGAACCAGTTATTGTAGGCGTTTTGGACAGTATAAAAAAAAAGGTGGATCGCGACCCTGTCCCCGGGCCTGCTGTTCAGTTGAACAAACAGGAGGCCCTTCATATCCTGAACGCTGACGGAACGCCCTTGGTGGAGGTCAGACAAGGTAAAAATGGTCCGATCTTACGGTTGATGAATGAAGATATTGACATTGAAGTCCCGGGGAAACTTTGCTTCAGTGCTAAAAGTATTGATATGGCAGCACTGCAAGGTGAAGTTAATATTAAAGCCACTGATGATGTCATCGTCAAAGGCGAAACCATTCAATTGAACTGAAACGATACCAATGGAATTTGTAAATAAAACTCCTTTACCAGCAAAACTTTTTATTGGCAAAGTCGAAGGTGCCACACGACGTATCGGTCTGGTTGTAGCAAAAGCTACCTTTCATGTGGGCCCGGATGGTGTATCAAAGTACGACATGGATGATCCCTATCCGATTTTTCCTTCTGATGAGGAGACTCTGTTGGGGCTTTTGCCACGAGATGATCTTCCCAAAACCGATGGCATCGATGTGATAGTCCTTGGCAATGCCTATGCTCCCAAAGATCAGCTTATATCTCACATGACCGTATCTCTTATGATAGGGAGATTGACCCGATATCTGCTAATTTTCGGGGATCGGGAGTGGGTTAAACGCAAAAAAATTTCGTCACCAAAACTCTTCGATATTATGCCCCTTATATATGGAAGGGCTTTCGGCGGCAGTGCGGAGGTCGAAATTGACAGAGGTTCCTTTATTACTGTTAGTGATCCACGCAATCCCGATGGCAAGGGTTTTGATGCGATTTTCTATTCAAAAAGTCTCGCCAAGATGCTGAAGCCGCTCCGCGGATATCCCCGTATGCCAGAGGTACGAGTCTTACCTAACATAGAAGATCCTGACCATCTTATCCGATCATGGGAAGACAGTCCGGCTCCGGCATCATGGGCAACCCTGCCCATGACTTCGGCTCTCCATGCACAACGATCAATATATACGGATAATAATCAGTTTGAAATGCTGCCCTCGCTCTTTCACAGGGCTCACCCTAGTCTCGTCTTAACGGATATCGCACCTTTAACAGAAGTTCAGTTGCGTGGAATGACACCGAACGGACAAATGTATTTTCGAGTCCCTGACTGGCAGGTGCGGACAGAGTTTCTTCTTAACAAGCGTCATGTGGAGGAACGGTTAAAGCTGGATACGCTGGTAATTCTTCCTGAAAGAAAGCGATTTTATGTTGTTTATCGCTTATTGTTCAATTATGAATTTGAATCGCATGTTCCCCGATCTGCTCGTTTGAAGGTATTGATGTCTCCAGAAAATCCTCAAAAAACAGGAGGTAGATGAAAATGAGTGTACCCTGTCCTGTCAATGTTATATGGGATTTAACAAGCCCAATTTTACCGTGTTCGCATATGTATATTGTTCCACCTATGCCTAGTCCAACACCCACTGTCGCGATTGAAATGTTGGCCACCCAGATGTGGACAGCAGGATATGTTCTTAATAAAAATAAATGGGCAAAAACAGTCAAACACAAAGGTGTGTTCATCGCTCAGGAAGGACATGATCTCGGTCCGCTCATTCCAGATGTGACAATTCCGTTTGTCAATGCATGGTATGCTGTAATGTGGCCATTCTCTTCCCGCAAAATCATGTTCAGTGCTTCAAAAGTGAAAATGGATAAAGCAGCAACAGGTTGTGCCTCAGTTTGGCCCCCTTTCGTGATGCTTACCTGCGGAGAGCCGATTAGCCTGCCAGTGACAGCACCGCTCACCAACATGCTTAACTCAGTTTATGTGGGCATGACAATGATGGATATATTAGCAGGTGTCCTGAGCATTTTGACATCTATGGCAATTGATTTCATCTTTTCATTGATCGGATATAAGGGTGGAGCGAAAAAATATGGCAGAGAATTACGAAATATTTTTAAGAGAATAGGACGCCTTCCGGTGCATAGAGCTGGTTCTCTTTTCGGTGGAAGAGTTGGGCAAAAAGTTTCTAAAGCAATCATAGAAAAATTTTTTACTCCGAAGGATCTGGTCAAGAATTTAGTTTCCGGAGTTACTGGCTTTGGAATCTCCTCCCTCACCGGAGATCCCAAATTCAGTATGGGCGTGGGAAATCCATGGTTGGGCGGAGAGTTTTCTTACGATATGGGCAGCGATGAAGGGGGGCATAGAAAAGGATTGGGAGGCGAATTTCACGTCCTCGGAACCCAAGTTGGAAATGATGGAGTGCAGCAATGGGGATCCAAATTGTAATAAACCGCTCGGATGCCTGAGCAAAAATTATTTGCAGAATATTGATGAACAGATGGGGGATAATTCATGTTATATGACTTCCATTTAGGATTGGCGGCTGATCCGAAAGGAGAACAAATTGCCTTTGTTTTGGTTAAAATTACATACACTTTTGATCAAGCGGGCATGTTACGGATGACTGATCCGGAACCGTTGCACAATAATATTTTTGATCCAAATGAGTCCCCGCGACTGAAGCCAGGCTGTGATTTTTGGCCCTACAAGCTCGCCACTGATATCGTCGTGCAAGGAAAAGCGCATGCTCCGATGCGCCGACCGATTCAAAGCACGACTCTTTCCGTTCATGTAGGACGATACGAGAAGCATGCGTTGGTGTTTGGAGACCGTTTTGTATTATACAACGGCAGGCAACTACGATTTTCTGAACCTGAACCTTTTGAGTCTGTTGACCTTACTTGTTACAATGCCTATGGCGGAGTGGATTGGCGGGTTCCTATCGAGAACGAACAATCGCTCGTCACACAGATCCGGCTTCAAGCGGATCATCCGGGTTTATATCCTCGCAACCCGTATGGCACCGGTTACGTCGTTTTGTCAGATCATGAGGATGTAGATGGTATGGAATTGCCGAATGTGGAAGACCCGGAAGACCTTTTGACTCCTGAGCGCCTTATTACGGGTGACCCGCGCAAGTGGCATTTGCAACCTTTGCCATGTATTTTTGACTGGCAACAGGGCCATGTCTTTCCTCGGTGTGCTTTTTTCGGAGGAGCAGATGGATGGTATCCTGCGCCAGAAGATGCGGTCGCCGAAGTTCGTATGGGTATTCTTCCAAAAAATTACCGTAGCATTTTCAACGAGCAACTAACAGACAGAGGCCCGGACCCCCGTTTTTTTAATGAAGCTTCATCAGGGCTACAGGTACCTTATCTCAAAGGTGATGAAAAAGTCTTATTACGGGGCTTCCATCCCGATGGTGATATTAATGTTCAACTTCTGGACGGACCGCCTCAAATTCAAATTAACATCGAAGGACATAAGCACAAACCTCAACCGAGATTGCATACCCTGCTGATAAAACCGGAGGATAAGCGCGTATGCATGCTTTGGGCTGCCCACGTTCGGACACCGAGGATGTTTATTGAAGGAATTCATATAACAATTCCTATTGAGTGCAGTATCAACGGAGGTAATCCAATCGCTTTCAAGACACCGCTTCCAATCGCCGAGGCATTGAAAAAAGCCCAGAATGCATAGTCCCGTAATTGGGTTGAGGAACGAAACCCAACCGACTACTGCATATGAGCCTGATCCGAAAGAATGCAAAATACGGAGGTGAATGTATCGAAACTGAACATCCTACGTTAATGGGCCGTGTTCGTATTCGATGGCAGACTAAGGAATGGCAGGAAAAATGGCTGCCAACCCTTCACGGCATAACTGTACGAAGGGGAGACCGGGTGATGATCTTATCGCCTGCCAACTGGATAGAGCCATTCGTAATCGGGGTTGTGGACGGATTTGCTCAACGCCCGGAAATTCAACGAATCCCTGCCTCCATAAAACTTGAAAAAGATGAATCTATCCGGGTGACAACAGCGGAAGATGAGCAGTTACTTGAAATCTATTATGAAGATGCTGGCCCTGTGGTTAAACTGCTGAAAGACGATGTGGAATTGGATTTAAAAGGAGAGTTGCGTCTAAGCGCAAAGAGCATAGAACTGAATGCCAAACGCGGAGAAGCAAGAATTAAAGCGGTTGATGATGTAGTTATTGACGGTGAAAATGTTAAGGTGAATTGTGATTAGTCCTTTAGAGACAAAATTCAACACTTCATTAATCATTCAAATTTTATCTCATAACTGTTTTTTGCAAAGAGGATATTCAAATGGCAAGAATAGCACAAGTAACGAATGCGGACGGCAAAGGCTGGCTAATGGTAAAACATGATAGTCCCAAAGATCCGAAACACCCCACGTTCCCTCCCTTACCTCAACATCTCAAAGTATCTGTGAACAAAGTCGAAAACGGAAGGGAATATTTCAGAATTTTAGAAGGGCATCTTTCCGGAACAACTGCCAGTGTAAAATTAGCTGAGGGAAATAAGTCATACCTCAGCGATTTAACACCCCACACAGGTCCGGCTTATGTGAGCTTTAACAGAAAAAAGAATGAACTTCGATATGGCTGGTTCTGTATGCATACTGGCTGGCCATGGATATGTGGGACAATAAAAGCCATTACCGATAAGAGTTCACCTGTGCCTATAGGAACATGGAACCTCGAAATCCCTTACGAAGTTCATGGTATTGGTTCCGGATATGAAAGCAGTTCATCTTTTGCGGCAACATGGTTTCGTATTGCCAGCGAAAGCAAGGACAGCGTGAGTGATCGTTTTCTTCACCCGGGAAATGTTACACTCGGATGCGTTACGGTCAAAACGCTGTCAAGTTGGACGAACATTTACAATTATCTGATCAAAAGCCGAAAAGGAGATGGCAAAAATGTTGGGACTATAGAAGTATTTGAGGAAGAATAAAGCCATTGAGCTTTCCACAGTTTCATGAAAGTGCTCCCAAATTTTTCGATTCCGTCTGCGGCCTGCCTAAAATATCGGGGAGATCGGCGTAATCGCTGTTTTGAGATATATTTCCAGAGTACTTTCATGAAACACCGGGCATTATGCTTTTTTATAACAATAAGTTAAAAAGGTCAAAGCCATGTATTTGATAAATAAACAAAAATTGTATTGCTGTTTATTAGTAATTCTTGCAGTATTATTTGGCTGCGAAAATGGTACTCCTAATGCAAAGGGCACGGGGCAATCTGATTTTCAGGATACAGACCTTGGCAATCTGCAACAAGTAATTTCCAGATACCAACATGCCTCGGCAGAAGATATAAAAACTGCCGAGACATTTTTACACATTGCCGAAAGAAGTGCCAAAATGAAAAAATGGGCTCCGGCATACAAAGCATACGCTGAATCGGCTATCAGAAGACCTGTTCCTAAGTCACTTATCGGAATGGCAAATTCACTAATAAAAATGATTCGTCAAGGTAAGGATAGGGCTACACAGATTTCAAAAAAATGCACGGATTTCAGACAAGCTATATCTTATCTTAATGTGGCATTGTTATTTAATGAAAAGATAAACGGTTCACTTGCTCAACAAACTATCACAGATTCCGAGAATCTGATCAAATGTGTTGAAACTTATCTCCAAAACCAGCAATCAGACAGATGCTTACCACTGAAGGAGGTCTTGAAAACATACGAGAAGTAATAACTGTTTTTCCTTTGGCTTGAGACAAACACCGCCCAAAAATTTTCGCTCCGTTCCCATGGGACGGGAACATTTAATGCCTGATTGGGAAAAGGAGTGTGAGTATCGGGTGGCTTGGTAAGAATTCAAAGGACTCTGAACCGAGGATATGCTTATGCGCGTGGACTGGCACGCTCGCAATGCCTTCGGACAGGGAACTGATTTGTTCATCCTGACCAAAACCTCTGATTCAGGACCTGTGACTGTAAGCTGGCGACGTTGAAGAGGAAATCGTAAAAAAAAAAGCAGTATCTCCGCCCGATGTATCGGGAATTACTGATTTGAACAGGAACCAAAAATGCCTGAAAGAGAACTCTAT
>JAOZLU010000358.1 GCA_029934695.1 Desulfobacterales bacterium
GATACAATCGGGTTGAAAACATTTCCGTCCAATCCGGTTTCTCTTTTCTTTCTGTGAAATGCGGCCACAGTTTCGGCGTAAACAACAGACGAAGTGATAATGGCAGAGGCATTCCGCCACAAAGAAATCACATCTGCCGAACCTGATTCCGTGAAATATTTTTTCACAAGAGCGCTTGTGTCCAGGTAAAGGATCATCTCCTGTCCTCCGTTACCATCTCTGAAACCGGCTTACCCGGAAGTTCGAGAGTTGCGGGTATGCCTTTGTCAAGGGGCCGGGTCGGACTGATCACCAGACCTTCTGAAATCAGGGGCCACAGTGCCTGATTTACAAACGGATCCTGGGTTTCCTCTTTTATAATGCGGGCAATGATTTTTCCGCTTTCGGCAATGAGTATGTCATGGCCGTTTCTGACGAGATCAAGATGGCGGATGAATTCGTCACCGAATGTTCCTGCTTCTGCGGTAAACATATTTTACCTCCTTATATCTGCGGTTTAAATCTTCTGTGTTGAAAACCCTGCCAGGACATTCTCCGGATCATCCGATTCCGGGTACCGGCTCCGGCAGGGTGTCTCCTTTTTGCCCTGCGATGAGGCAGGGACGGGCAGGCATCCCCCTGCCCGGTGAGCTGGGACGAGGTGCCTGCCCTTGGTTCAGGGATTAAGGATTCCCGTAAATCCGCCAGGCCGGAAATCCTGCAAATCCTTTAATCCGGTGAATCAGGGTTCGGGCTTTGTTTCTCAGCCTGATCCTTTGATTCGCTTTTTCCAGTAATCAGGCTTTCGCTTCAGATGCATCACTGCGGCAATGAATATTCTGTCATTTTCTGCCGAGTAAATTATGCCATAAGGAAACCTTTCGACAAGAGTCCGGCGAAATCTTCCTTTTACTTTGCGCCATCTCAGAGGATCAGAGGATATCTCTTCCACAATTGATTCCACACTCCTGAGAAAAGCCTGTCCGAGTCCCTCCCGGCAGTTTTCATAATAGTCCGCCGCCTCCCGGATCTCGGCGACGGCTTCAGGGGCGTAAATTATTTTTGCCATCCCATCCCATCTCCTCTCTTATCTCATTAAAAACATGATTGCCGGATATCCCCCGGGTTCTGCCAAGCCGAAAATTCTGATACCTTCTTTCCGCCTCCTGAATCCAGGCTTCGTCAATATCGTTCAGAGGCGCATTGTCTAGGCTGTGCAGAAGCCGTGTCGCAAGTATTTCCCTGGCTTCCGGAGGGAGCATGAGTGCCTGCTTTTCAACGTCGTTAAACTGTATTTTCATAGAATACCTCCTTACATTTATGTAACAAATTTACAGATGAAATATTGTCAGTCTGATCTTGACTCAGGGATTCAGTATTCCCGTGAATCCGGCAGGGCAAAAATCCTGCAAATCCTTTAATCCGGCAAACCAGGGTTCCGAACCGCTGAACCGCTGATCAGACAGATTCCGCAGACGGAAAGCCTGAAAGACCATCTGCGAAATCATCATAATCTGCGTGAATCCGCGGTTCAAATTCCGGTTAAACCCTGCCTGCCAAGAATATTCCCGTGAATCCGGACATCAGACACTCGGAAAAGTATCAAGCCCTTCTGCTCTTGCAGCGTCAAGCAATCTCTGATCAAAACATACAAAAAGGAGCCTTTCCGACAGATTTGTCTGTATGATAATCGCCGATGCCAGGTGAATCGCATCAAAGCCCCTAAGAGGATAAAGAGAAACTGTCCGGTCAACAATATTATTCACCTGTCTGCTTACCTCAACGAGAGTAAGTGTCTGGTAGTCTGCACGAAATGAAGATACAATCGGGTTGAAAACATTTCCGTCCAATCCGGTTTCTCTTTTCTTTCTGTATCTTCCTGTCAAGTCCGGCTGATCATTCAGCCAGACCAAAATAAGAAATCTGCTCCCCGGGATGATAAGTACCTGTCCAAACATTTCATAACATTTTTCCCTGAATTTTTTATCCCGCACAAAGGCACAGATATCCGGAATGACGCTGCCCTCTCTGTGTTCTTTGCGGCTTTGTGTGAGAATGTTATAAAACTTTTGCACAGGTACCTGCCAAATTGCAGGCTTGACGACCCAATTCTCACACAGCAGCCTGATGCACATTGCCAATTTCATCTGCCCTGTCTGCCATTATTGCAAGGGCTTCTGCCAATTTTCTGGCCCCTTCTCCGGATAACCTCACAGGATCACCGGATTCAGCGGTCGCCCTTATAAAAAAGCCTGTATCCGGCTCTATCCATATTCGGATATCCCCGTTGTTCATGGACATTTCCCTCTCATTCCCGGTAACAGTTGCAGAATCATCTTCTATGGCCGATGCGATTTTTTCTGTCAGCCCGGAAATAATTTCAAGGGATTCCTCAAAAATATTCTCACAGGTAAATTGGATCATATCCAATTCGCCCTCAGCCTGTCGGAGAAAATTCCGCAGTCCCTGTTCCTGGACATCTGTGATCATGCGGGCGGTTTCCCATACAGAAGTCTTCAGTTCTTCTATCTCAATCTCACGGTTCCGGTATCTCTCACAGACAGTTAAGAGATTTTTTAATGCATTCTGACAAATCATTGCTTTTTCCCTCCGCTGAAGGGGTTGACAGTCACCACAATATTGCCATCATCTTCGGTTACAATTTGGACGGTTCCTGATGTATGGATTTTCCTCTCAATGCGGCCGACAACAACTTTCCGGACTGTACCGGTCCGAACAACTTCTTCAATAAAGGCCGGCGCAATGCTTCTGCCTCCGATACTTGCAGGGTAGCTGCGTTCAACAGCATGGCGGGTATATAACCGGTTTCCGATTCTGGCATACTCTCTGTCGCTGATAATTTCTTTCTCGTAATCTTCCCATTTTTTCCATGGGAGCCTGTCATTTTCATTATTCATCTTCAACCTTGATAAGCTCCGGATCGAACCCCGATATTCTTGCAATGCTCATTGTTCATCCTCCTTAATATTCATTTACGGGTGCGTTCATAGTGCTTCATCAAACCCATTATAACCAGAATATCATCTGCTCCTTTTCCTGTCAAATCAATCTTTTCTTTCACCAGGGTTCCGGACCGCTGATGACTCAACAGATTCATAAAATTCCGCAGATGAGAGCCTGGGGAAAACTCATCTGCCAGGAACAATTTTCACCGCTTCTGACAGAACATTTGTATCCATGAGATATTTCATCAGAATCTGACAACCTCCCTTCCCGGAGAGGCATCCCTGGATCCCTCGAAATCCGAGTCATAAAATTCGATGCCCTCATGCTCTGTGATCCGGCGAAGCGACATCAGTTCCTCCCAGAAATCGTTTTTTTCCCGTTCATGTTCATGAATCGGAATCAGGGCAACGACCGGTCTGCCGAGCCTTGTCAGCCTGACCGGACATCCCGCCTCAACACCATGTATGATGGATGAGAGTCTCTTCTCAGCTTCTGAAATGGAAAATTCTTTCTGTGTTGTATTCATATATAGTCTTCCTTTCAAGATAAAAATGGATCCTGAACAACTCCAGAGAAAATCACCTTCCTCAGTCTGTTTCAGCAATTGCCTCATATCTCATTTCCTATCCTGCTGACCTCCGGGACATAGCAGGCTTCAGTCGGTGCGTTTATGCCTGGAAATCCGTTCAGCGTCTTCATGAATGGGCAGGGGAACAAACAAATGACTGCCTGCCCCGAGCCTGACCAGTCCTGACATATCCGCACGGATACGTTCCGAACAGCGGCGTTGCAGGGAAGTCGGGGCTGGCACATCATAATCAGGAAACTGCCTGCCAATGCGAAGATGACGGGCCATGATGAAAGCTTTGTACGCCTCCCTGTCTTCCCCGTCTGCCCGAAGGGCCAGCAGAAAGGCGGCTCGCACCTCACAGGGCCAGTCATGGAGCGGAATCTTCCGGTTCAGCATGGCGACGCATTCATAAAGAATTTCATTCTCCTGCACAATAAGATTTTCCAGATGATTTCGGTCATATTTGTTCATTGTCATTGTCTGTCCATGTCTCATATAAAAGTTCCAGCATATATTCAGGGATTTTCAGCCGCTCAATGACATGACTGGGAATGTGATCGCCTAGTTGCCGCATCACAGATACAAAGCTGTCCGCGTATCCCAGGACAGCGTCACGGTTGCCATGCCATTTCCATATCACATTGAATCGTCGGATCAGCCTGTCCGAATTCGTTCTCTCATACAGGACAGACAGGTCATCCTGATCTTTCTCCCTGCCGGTATCCAGTTTGAGTAAAAAAAGATCCTCGGGACTCAGTTTTTGGATGGTCAGGTCACGATTCCCGGAACGCATAACAGTGTCAGGTTCCGAATGGTGTATGTCCCGCAGCATGATGCTGCCCCAGATATTCTCCGCGGAAGTCACATCAATCTTAAAACTGTGGCCGAACTGAAGCCTGAATTCCGTCTCAACCTCATGGACTGCATCATGAGAGAAGTCACGGGCATATATATCCACATCATAAGACAGTTTTCGGATACGATGTGCTGCCATGGCAGTTCCGCCAACCATGACGATGGGTGTCTCAAATGGTTCGTTTCGCTTTTCAGCCACCTCGAGCAGGCGACGGATCACTTTCAAAGCATCCTGATAGTTTATGGGCATATTCTTTTGCATCCTGCAAATCCTCAAGAAGTTCGTTCATTTTTCT
This sequence comes from Desulfobacterales bacterium, assembly GCA_029934695.1. Taxonomy (GTDB): domain Bacteria; phylum Desulfobacterota; class Desulfobacteria; order Desulfobacterales; family 4be13; genus JAOZLU01. Next base: position 4,669 of record JAOZLU010000358.1, read on the forward strand.
GTCTCTTTATTCGGTTCCCGGACGTTCCGGCCAGCCCTGATCCTGATCCTTGTCAAAATTGACTCATCATCATTCAGCCAGACCGAAATAAAAAATCTGCTCACCGGGAATTATGCCTGGATCCAGGGCAAATCGCATCCGCTCCAGAAAGCCACGGTACCCGAGAACCACCGGGCCTTCCCACTCCTCCGAGACAAAAGTGGTGCTTTCGATAGTCAGCTCGTCGCCCTGGCCCGGATCCGCCAACAGGGTGATGCTCACGCGATGCAACTCCCCAAAAATCGTGCCGAGTCTCGTGCTCATGGTGAGCGACCGGATCGGCGGACCCAGTTGGCCATTAATCGCTACTGCCATCTCCTCTCCGATCATCGACCACTCAGCACCTGTGTCCAGAAACGCGGAACAACCGGATTCCAAAGTTTCTATCCGACATCGGACAGCCACTGTGACCGGCCATGAGTCTATCTTGCAGATGGCCTGATATGCCGCGTTGCCTGTGCTCCATTCGCTTCTTTCCTTATCCGTCCCCTTGAACAAGTGTCTCATGCCTCCCTCACTTCCCGACCCGAAAGAAAAACGAGCCGGTAATTTTGCCAGCTTGTTTCAAGGTTCGGTGCAACTCCATGTAACTTTCATGGTTGCCGAGCAGTTCGCCGCTTTTCAGCGCGACCCATTTGCCTTTGTATTTGTCAGCATTCTTTTCAATCCACAGCATGTCCTTCCTGGGATCTCCGTCGGTTGTGGGTTTCGTGACTCTGACCACCGGCTCGGCCAGCACCCTCTTCCAGTAGTCGAGTTCGGTGGAGATGCCCGGGGGGATCGCGGACACAATCCTCCGGGCCTCCAAGACACGGCTGGCTTCGACCAGTGCTTTTATATGCTCGCATATCCGCTCCGCATTCTCGGGTGTGGCCTCCCAATCCTCGCCCTCCGAAATTTCGGTGGCGGGGTCTCCGGGGGCCATTCCCAGGGGCACGACCGGCCCGAGCCACGGGCGGGCGGGCGGCGTGTCCTTCCGCTGTCCGTCGGGGAATCTCTCCAATATCAGGGCGGCCATGGCACCCTGTTCCGCGTCGGGCAGCGCTCTGATCTTATCTATTGCCTTCTCAAGAAGTTCGTTCATTTTTCTGTCTCCTACAAATATGTCGCCCCTACGGGGCTTAATCGGGGTTTGTCCCTGTCTGCCACAGATATGTCTGGTTCTGACGGATTTTGTGGTTCCGAAATATGACAGCGGATTTCAGGATGAAACGGATTTTCCCGGTCCGGAACATGCCGGCGGACGGGGCGGATATCCGTTTCATCCTCCGATCCGTTGTCATATTCTCGGTTATAAGGCTTCTGCGGGTTCCATCATACGTTCAAAACCCTGCTCAACTGCATTTATTCCACATTCAGCAAGTTAAAGACGCCAAAGCACAGGAATACCAGATTTGCAGTCCATGCGGCGATCCAGGGGGGCAGCATTTCTCCGTATCCGAGAGATACGCAGAAACTGTGAAATATCCAGTAAAGAAATGCGATGCCGATGCCGTAAGCAATGCCAATGGGCATACCTTCCTTCATTTTTCCCCTGACTGCAATACCTGTCCCAACAATACATAAGATGACACAGACAAAGGGGAACGCGACTTTTGCATGCAGATCCACCTGATAAGTTGTAGCGTCGTATCCTTCGGATTCGACTTTTCTTACATATTCAAGAAGCTCTTTAAAGCTCATCTCTTCGGATTTTTTGATCACTGTTTCCAAATCCTCCGGCAGCAAACCGAGGGTTTCAGGAATTTCGTCATGAAGTACGACATTGTAATTTTTACTTTTCCTGTCAAGCGTCTGCTCTATGAGTTCAGACAGACACCATTTGTCTCCTTCAAAAATACCCTTTTCAGCGTCAATTCTTCTTACCAGCTTGAAATCGTCGTCAAAATAATAGACTGTCAGATCAAAGATGGCTTTTTCCTTTTTATCATAATAGGATATATGTGTTATCTGCCGGTCATCCCTGAGCCATATATTTTTTCCCCTTGATACCGCATCGGATCTGTTCCTGACCTCTCTCAGCCATATCTGATTCGCCTTTCCCACGGTTATGGGAACAATCACTTCGGAGAAGAAGAAAAGAAAGATACTGAACAGCAGCCCGAGGCAAAATACAGGTTTTAACATCTGCCAGAGGCTTACGCCGCTGCTTTTCAATGCGACGATTTCGTTGGTCCGGGTCATCAGTCCGAACACGATAAGGACCGCCAGCAGGACGCAGACCGGGAGAATTTGGGCAATGATAAAAGGTGCTTTGAATATAAGAAAGATAAACGCCTTGGAAAGCGGAAGACCTGCTTCCAGGAAATCGTCAATCTTTTCAAAAAAATCAACCGCAACATAAATGCCGACCACCACGGCCAGCACAAAGCCGACGTATTTGCAAATTTCCAAAGTTAAATATCTGGCGATTATGGACATGGGTTGGATGTTTGATGTTTGATGTTTGATGTTTGATGTTTGATGTTGGATGTTGGATGTTGGATGTTTGATGTTTGATGCTGGATGTTTGATGCTGGATGTTTGATGTT
>JAOZLU010000359.1 GCA_029934695.1 Desulfobacterales bacterium
ACATCAAACATCAAACATCAAACATCAAACATCAAACATCAAACATCCAGCATCAGTCCACCGACGTATATTTCAGGTAATAGTTCTCAGCCGCACGCGGCTTGTAATTCCTGACTTTGGGACTGACGGCTTCAAAGGTCACCGGTTCATAAAGATATATGAACGGCGGATTCTTCTGCATGTACCGTTGCAGTTCCACATAAAGTCCGGCCCGGGTATCATCGTCAACTGTTTTGCCGATTTCGTCAAGCAGGCGGTCTATTTCCGGGTCAGACCATGCTGAGAAACTGGCCTTTGTTCCGCCCAGCGCTCCCTTGAGACGGGGAAGGGCCTCTCCTGTGGCTTCAGACCAGCTGTCACCGAACAGGGGCGGCAGTTCTTTTTTTGCTTCCAAGTCCCAGTATTTGCCGGACTCCATCAGCTTCAGGTCGGTTTCAATGCCAACCTCTCCGAGGAAGCCCTGTATGGCCTCGCATACCTGCTCAAAATTGGTATATGCACCGGCAGGGCATGCGAACTCCATTTTGAATCCCTTGGGGTGCCCGGCCTCGGTCAGAAGTTTCTTCGCTTTTTCAGGATCATAGCCAAAGGGTTTGATATCTTTGTCATATCCCCAGTTGGCCGGTGTGACATATCCGGTGGAAGGACGCCCGAACCCGTCAAACAGTGCTGCGATAATCGCATCAACGTCAACAGCATAGTTCATGGCCTGCCTGACGAGAGGGTTTTCCGTGGGCTTTCCTTTTCCTGAAGTCAGGTTGTTGAAGGTAATGTAGTAAACCCGGTCAACTGCATAATCCATAACTTTGACATTGGGGACACCTTTCAGGCTTTTGGCCTCTTCCGAACTCAGGCGCGTCACAATATCTATCTCGCCGGTCTGAATGGCAGCCACCCGGGTGGTGGACTCCGGGATGGGTCGGAAAATGAGCGTTTTGATCTTAGGATACCCTTTTTCCCAGTAATCAGGGTTGGCTTCAAAGATGATTCTGTCTCCCTTTTTCCATTCCTTGAACTTGAAAGGCCCGGTCCCGACAGGGTGATTGAGAAAACCGTTTTCGCCGACCTTTGTATGGTATTTCGGAGGGATCATTGCCCAGTTCTCTGCCATGACTCTCAGCAAAAGGGGACTGGGGCCGTCTGTGGTCACCTTGACAGTGAAATCATCCATTTTTTCCACAGATTTGGCAATTGACCATTTATCCTTCCATTGCATTTTATTCTGTTTGCCGCGGTTCCAGGAGTAAACTACTGCGTCAGCGTTGAATGGCTCGCCATTGTGGAATTTGACATTCTTTCGCAACTTGAATGTATAAGCTGTGCTGTCTTTGGAAACTGTCCATTTTTCAGCAAGGGCAGGAACAACTTTGCCTGTGTCATCAATCCAGATTAGGGAGTCGTACATCTGCCAGCTTACATTGCTGGCGTTCCGCTCGGAACCCATTGGCAGGTCAATGGCGTTGGGCATGGTGGTTGTGGCCACTCTCAGTGTTCCCTTCGGACCCGCAGCCCCAAAGGCTTCAATAGACGGCAAGGCCATTGCAGCTGAGAGAAAAACAAACAGCGAAATCGTACAAAATCGTTTCATTAAATTCTCCTTCATCGTTTTTTATGGTAAATACGGTAAAATAAAGATTCCCGCTCCCACTGAAGAAATTCATGGGCCACTGTTGCATAGCGTTTGGCATGTTGCTCATAAAATGCTTCTGAAAAATCATTGTCTTCATTATTTGATTGGGAACACATTAACTTGTCTGACCACCTTTCTGTTAATTGACCTTCCCAAAATAATTGCACAACGCCAAAATAATTGCACAACGCCAACTCCCCTGTTTTTTTTGTCAGCCAATATTTCCACAGGCGAAACAGGGAGCATTTTCACGGAGCTGCATCACTTATAATCAATATAAACAAGCAATTAAGCTAAAATTGGAAAGCTCAGGTTAATATAAACTTAAAAACACATACAACCAATTGTCTGTGCTTTATACATAACGAATAACAAGTTTGTCAAGCTTTAATTTAAATTATTGAACTGTACCCGAAGGTGTTGGGAAAAAAATCCGGATCATCGGAGTGGCGGTGCTGAAGATAACACCGGTCAGATAAAAGTGGGTATTAACATTCAAATGTTGGCCGGGACCGGATTATAAGTAAAGTTTTAACAGATCAGGGGATTCCCTTATGAATATTATTGAGAATGTGAGGCATGTCGCCGGAAAAGTCGGAGAAAAAATTTCGGGGATATTTGAGAAAACAAATCTCGCCAGTCGAATTTTTTTAATCATTGATCACCGGGGGATCATAAAATTTCCATTTCCTGTTGATAAAAATTGTCGGGGACAGCTTTGTTTCATCACGGCCACATCTCATCAGCCGGTCGCAGGTCATCATCCAGCCAATCAGGAAACCGTATTTCTGAAAGCATTGTCTGCTGTATTCGGAGCATGACGGATACATGGGGCATTCCGAATATCTTACCGCTGAAAGATGATTCAGGGGGCCTCGGTAAAACTTGACCAGTGCGGTCCCCGGGCCAGGTTCATCCTGAGATTCTTTTTTTGTTGTTTTTGAATAAGCACAGGAAAAAAAAACACTGAAAAATATCAGGCAGCATAGCAATTTTTTCATAATAACTCCGATCTTTCATTAAAGCTGATTATAACGGATTCAGGGAGCCCCGCCTTCAAGGCGATTCGGATTTAGCAATCCGAATCGGGCAACGCTGTGGTGATCCGGGCAGCTTTGTGATGAGCCGGGCGACCCTAAAAAAAGCTCGCGGGGGATTGCCAAATCCCCCGCATCACGGCTCGGATTTGCCAATCCGAGCCGGGCAGCTTTATGGGGAGCGTCCGGCAAAAGGTGGGTTTCGCTTCGCTGCACCCACCCTGCATTTACTGTCCTTTGACCAAAAAACTGCCTATTGCCATGTATTCGTTTTGCCAATCCGAGCCGGGCAGCTTTATGGGGAGCGTCCGGCAAAAGGTGGGTTTCGCTTCGCTGCACCCACCCTGCATTTACTGTCCTTTGACCAAAAAACTGCCTATTGCCATGTATTCGTTACGGGTGTCAATCATGGTTCTCACTGCGTCGCGGGGGGAACACACGATGGGTTCTCCGTGAAGATTGAAGCTGGTGTTCAGGAGAATCCCGTGGCCAGTCCGTTTCCTGACTTCCCTCAGAAGCTGGTGATAAAGACTGCTTTCCTCTCCCACAATCTGGGGACGGCAGGAACCATCCACGTTGATGACACCCCGGACACTGTCTCTCATGTCCTCCCGAACCATATAGGCCATTGTCATAAATCTGTTCGTGTTTCCGTCATAGTCTTCCAGTATTTCTTCTGCGTCTTCTTCAAGCATGGACGGGCAAAAGGGCTGATACCAGACTCTTTTTTTCAGCCGGAGGTTCAGTATATCCTTAATGTCAACGGAATCGGGACGGGCCAGGATGGACCGTGCGCCCAAGGCTCTCGGGCCCAGTTCCATTCGTCCCTGGAACCAGAAAACGATTCCGCCGGCCGCGATGATTTCAGCGGTTTCTTTAACAATATCCCCGCTTTTTTTATAGGAGCGTCCACTTTCTTTCAATGTGTCTTCGATCTCCTCATCAGAATACTGAGGCCCCAGACAGAGGTTTTTCAAGGGGGTATGATGAATTTTATTCAGTTGGTAATTTGCTGCAAAAGCCGCTCCGAGAGGCAGTCCGCCATCTCCCATGTTAGGAAAGACAAAACATCGCCTCACCCGGGGAAGAAGCCTGAGCAGACGGTTCACCTTTACATTTGAAAAGAGTCCGCCGGCAAGACAGAGCTGGTTCAGTCCTGTGGTGTTCATGGCGTTCTGTGCCAGTTCCAGAACTTTCACCTCCAGTGTTCTCTGGGCCATGTAGGCAAACTGTTCCGAGGGATAATACCAGAGGATTTTTCTCAGGGCTTCGTACATGCCGAGAGACGCATGAGAACATCGGACCGAGAGTCCTTCCACCTGAATCAGTTCCATCATCGGGTTTTGGGCATCATCAACAGGGTAGGCATAGTTTGCCAAAGCCATCACTTTTCCCTCATCTTCAAGCTCCCGCATGTTCATAAGGTTGGTGACATGCTCGAAGAATATCCCCAGGGAGTGGCGGGAAGACAGCGCGGCGATCCGCTCCAGTTTTCCCTGTTCATATCTGGAGATGGAACCTGAAAGGCCGTCTCCCAGTCCGTCCAGTGTTATGACCAGGGCCTGCTCAAATCCGCTGCAAAAAGCTGCTGTGACCGCATGGCTGAGATGATGGTCCGTGATATGCAGCCTGAAATTCTGAAAACCGAGGGTTTTCAGGTGGCTCTGAATATTGTGCCGGCTTATCCACTTGGTCAGAGGTGAGGAGGGATATTCTGTGAGTTTGTATTTCAGCTTCTTTTTGAGAACAGAAGCTTTTTTCGGGCCTTTCTTCCTCCTGCGGATCAGGTAGTATTCTTCTCTGAGAGAGGGAATAACCCTGCCGAGCGTTTTGGCGAAGTCTGAGGTGGAGACTGCTATTTCCGATATCTCCTCAATCGGAGTCCCGGTGTGTTCAAGACAGGCGTTGACTGATTTGACAGGAAAAGCAATTTCAAGCTTTCTCCGGGTGAGGCGTTCCTCGTTAATCGCAAAGAGAATGTTATCACCCTCAATCAACGCAGCACCGGCATCGTGGCCGTCCCATATTCCAAGAATTTTCATATTTCATACCTTCATGCTAAAGTTTGTCCCAAGCAAACATTTTCCTGCGGATTCTACAAACATGTCGGCCCTACGGGCCTGTGGACTGATCAAAAAAACAGTCTGGCTTTCAGACCGCCAAGTTGCTGATTAAAACAGACGTCCAAAAGATTCATGCCAAAATCAATACCCTGTATTTCTAACGGAAACGGCTCCTGCCAGTCATCGGTTTGAAACGGGTGGGAGAAGAACAGGGGTGCGCGGCACAGAGCACTTTTGCCGGAGTTGTTACGCCCCAGAATGATTGTAATCGGCGATATATGGATTTTCGGAGTCTTTTTTCCAAATGCCTTGTAGCCTTCAACAGAAAAAGCGGAAAGTCTGATCATGTCTGTCACCCTTCCAGATCGGGAATATATTGATAAATTTCTATTCTAAAGCAGTTTATATCAATATCTGAAGATATAAATACTTCCTCAATTTCCATTTCTCTCTTATTTACAAATCCTTCTGGAATTAAAAAATGGTGATCTCTCCAATTGCCAGGTTTCTCATCATAGATGATATTCCATTCCTTATATTTCTTACCGTTAATTCGAATATATGATTTTTGGTTCTTTACCGCAGAATCAATCCGTTTCACGATTATCATGGGAAATGCGGGCAGTAAGTTTCGTGCGAGGAATTTTTGCGACCTGCGAAAAGCCCTTCCATCGTCAGATACTGGCTGATTATCAGAATACAGGAAATCCCTCTTCCCTCTCCAACTCGGAAAGCGAATCTTATATAAATGCTTATTCTCGGATATTCTGTCTCCTACATCAATCACATCCCTGATGCTTGATTTAAACCCTTTGGGAGGTTTTGGAATCCGTAACTCTCCTTTTAAATTTATAGAAACAGAGTCATTTTTGACTGATTCAGAGACTATTTCAGACTGAGGGGGACATGTTATATGATAAATTTTCAAATCATAGTGCCTTTGAGGGCTGGATTTGCCCTTACACTCTTTAACCAAAACCCAATTTTCAGACTTTGCTCCTTCCTCCAAAATATCCCATGCAAAATCAGGAAGTGCAGAAGAAAAAACTTCAGCCGACAATTCTATTCCTCTGCTGCCACCCAAGATCAAAAAGGAATCACACACATCTGACATCTTTGTATTTCTGTTTATAATTCTGAGATTATCCGCTTTATACTTGGTAAATATCTCTATATGTTTGACTGCTTGGATATCTCCGAAAAAAATGTTGTCGCTATTTTCTTGGACAAATGGAGATATTGTTCTCAGATCATTAAGGCCATTCCGGTAAAATGTGTATGTTTTGTTGATAGAAACAAAGGAGGTTATCAATAAGAAGAAAACCGGAGCAAAGACAATAATTTTATTTTTTTTGCCCAGTTTCATCAAAAAATCGGAGAAGATGACCAGCAATGGAGCAGTCAGAGGCGTCAAATACCTTTGTTCTTTAAAGACCATGAGGTAATTCAGGCGCATTTCAGTGGCATCCAAGTTTATGTCCACAAAACCAAATTCAAAATACAGGAAAAGTAGTGAGCTGAAAAAAATTAGAAATTGATTTCTCCTTTTGAATAAACTGAAAATAATTGATATGAGGAAACCAAAATAGAAAAAACCAAACAGATTGATATTACTTGAAGTCAGATTGAACAAATGTTTCAAATGATAAACAGGAGTTCCGCTGTTGTAAAAAAAAGCGAGTGGACCCATAATAAAACTTCCAACAGGTTCATACTTATATTTAAAAAGAGCGGCTGTATGATGAATATAGTAATTCATGAATGGTTTTCCGACCATGCTGTAATAAAAACAGCTCTCTGCAAAAACAATCGTCAGAAAACCGCACACCAAGATCAGCATCTTTATTCCAAATTTTTTATTTCTCCATGTCTCCAAAAGGCAAAAAGACAAGAGTACTCCCAAGATAACAATTCCCGTTATTTTTGTAAGATAGCCCAGGCCCATGGAGATTCCTGAAAGGAAATAAAGGATATTTTTCTCTTTTTTGTTTGCATGACAAAATAGCAGAATAGATAATGAGGTAAAGAAACCCAGTGGAACATCAGCAAGTATCCTCGTTCCTTCAATCACCTCAAGGGGAAAAATTGCCATCAGAGATGCTGCCAAAAGACCTGTTGTTTTATTGTGCAGTAATTTTCCGAGATGGAAAACCACTATGACAGAAAATATTGAACACAGGAAGCACCATAAGGATGCAGAATATTCCGAGGGCCCGAAGCATTTGAAAAACAGTGCAATCGGATAGATGACCATTGATCTGAATTCAAAAGTGTTTGCCGGATTTGCCAAGAAGTCCTGCGGCAGGTTTTTATATCTTTCAAGATATTGAAATCCGTTCTTGTATATGCTCATCGCATAATTATAATAAAGCCCGTCATCTTGGGGATCGCCTGAAACAAGTCCGATAAAAAAACAGGCTCTGATTGCAATGGCCAACAGCAAAATAAGGCAAAGCCAAATTGCTGGTTTAACATTATTTAGTGATGTTACCGTTTTTGTCATTTTT